>CAZFKF010001273.1:0-2156 GCA_964518805.1 uncultured Planctomycetaceae bacterium
GCAGCCCGCAATCGGTCCTGGCCGAGATTCGTAGCCTGGCCGACCGGCCTGACTTTAAAGGCGTGATCAGCGACATCGGCGGTCCCACCGCCAACATGTATCGCATGAATTGCCGCCGGCCCGAGGTGCGGGCCAAGTGCCGGCGATTGAGTTGCGTTCACCCCACCGTCTGCAAACTACTGGACGTCGATCACGGCCCCTTGATCGATCTGATGCGAAGGGCTCGCACCGAGAAGCGGATCAAGAAGGTGATGATCGCCTCGGGCGTGCGCATGGATCTGGCCGTGGGGAGTCCGGAGTACGTGAGGCAGCTTGTCAAGCACCATGTGGGCGGGCACCTGAAGGTGGCACCTGAACACGCCGATCCTCACGTTCTGGCGTTGATGAAGAAGCCTTCGATCGGGGGGTTCGAGGCTTTTGCCCGCCGGTTCGAGGCGCTTTCGCGCGAAGCCGGTAAGAAACAGTACTTGGTTCCCTACTTCATTGCCGGGCACCCGGGATGCGACACGGATTCCATGATCAACCTTGCCGTGTTTCTCAAGCGGACGGGCTATCGGCCAAGGCAGGTGCAGGACTTCATTCCCACCCCCTTTGACATCGCAACGTGCATGTATCACACGGGCATCGATCCGATGACGGGCGATTCGCTGCATGTGGCTCGCACGCTGACCGAGCGACGCCAGCAACACGCGCTGATGCTCTTCTTCAAACCCGAGAGCTATGCGGATGTGCGTCGTGCATTGCAGTCCGCGGGGCGCACCGATCTCATCGGCGACGGACCGGACTGTCTGATTCCTTCCCGGCCGCCCGCGCTCAGCCGTGCGGCGAAGCCTCATCGCAAGCAGGCCGACCAGTCGTCTCACACTTCCGGCGGAGGGTATCGTCCGCACCGAAAGGCAGCCCGACGCCAGCGCCGCAAGTGAACGAATTCCACCCGCGGTTCGGGCGTGCGGGCACCCGCACCGGGCTGCGGGTTTTCCGTTGCATGCAGGCGCGCGGAATGACGAACCGATTTGTAGGTCGAAGGCCCCCTAACGACCGTGGGCGGCGTTGTCGACACCCCGAGTTCGTCGGGGTTCGCAAGAGAATCATGACGTTGCTTCCGGTGGGCGAGTGACGAGCGCGGGGAGGCGTTCTGCTCGCTCACCGGAATTGCATCGCCGGAACCATCATCGCTGGGGGATGCCCCTTCTGCCAGCACCTTCGCGGGCGGCCTGAGGCCGCTCTTCCAAACCAACCAACGCACCCGAGCCGAACCATGGGCAGTCTTAACGCAACGGTGTTTGTCGTGGATGATGACGCGGAAATGCGCCAGAGTTTCTCCGCTTTGATCGGGTCCATGAACCTCCCCTGTGAGGCGTTTGCCTCTGGCGAGGAGTTCCTTCGGGTGGCGAATTCGGAGAGGACCGGATGCGCCGTCGTCGACTATCGCTTGGACGGAATGGACGGCCTGGAGTTGCATCGGCGCCTGATCGAGTCTGGGTGCCGGCTTCCCGTGATCCTCATCAGCGGATACTTGAACGTACGCACGGCTGCGCGTGCCCTGGAGGAAGGGGCTTTCCGCGTCGTCGAGAAACCCTACAGCAACGAGGAAATCGTCGACGCGATTCGCGATGCGGTCGACTACGACCGCGCCTCGCGGAGCAAGCGACTGCTTCGGCTGGACTTCGAGCACCGGCTTCAATCGCTCGATGCCAGGGAACGCGTGACGTTGGAGTGCATTCTTGCCGGCCAGTCGAACAAGGCGATCGAACACCGGCTCAGGCTGAGCCGAAGAACGATCGAGCGAATCAGGTCGTCCATCCTCGAAAAGATGAACTCTCTTTCGTTCGTAGAACTGTCGGCGTCCATTGGAGAAGCCCGGGCGAGCGGAGCATTCCGCCCCCACGCGGCCATGGCGCGAGGGTCACGGCTCCCCTCCCATGCGCGCGTGGGAGCCGAGAACGTTCCCGGCCCTGCTGAGGCGAATCGGCCGGGACTGCCATGGAGCCATGCCGAGGGCCGAGTCGTCGAGCAGATTTCAGCCGCCCTGCAATGCTTGCGAGGCTTGGACGGCGGCAACGGTCTTCCCGGAGAACTGAAGTCGCCGCTCCGCGAAGAACAGGCCCTGCTGTCGATGGCCCTCGGCGAAATCGAGTAGTCTCTGCGGCACTCAG
>CAZFKF010001274.1:0-2155 GCA_964518805.1 uncultured Planctomycetaceae bacterium
CGCCATGGCGGTGGCCTTCAGGGAGGCCGGTACCGAGGCCTTCCGTCAATACGGTCAGCAGGTGGCTCTCAATTGCCGCCGTCTGGCCGAGCAACTGATCCAGCGGGGATACTAACTGGTGAGCGGCGGGACGGATAACCACTTGTTGGTGCTCGACTTCCGCAATAGCGCCCATAGCGGCAAAGAGGTGTCAAAGGCCCTGGCTCAGGCCGGCATCATCTGCAACTTCAATATGGTCCCCGGCGATCCGCGCAAGCCATTCGTCACCAGCGGGGTGCGCATGGGGACTCCCGCTCTGACTTCGATGGGGATGCGGGAGCCAGAAATGGATCGGATTGCCGGCTGGATCGACGATGTCTGCCGGCATATGGACGATCTGGAGTCGACCGCTGCCAAGGTCCGCGCGGAGATTGCCGATCTTTGCTCCCAGTTCCCCGTACCGGGAATTCGAGGCGACCGGTGAACGTCTTGGCGCGGGTCGCCGGACGTTGAGCACGTTTCTAATGTGCTTGCTCTGTCGCGAATGCCTACCGAGGTAGTGATTATCTTTCGCAAAGGGCCGAAACGCCTCTCGCCAAGGTGTCCTGCACGAGCATCGCTCGCGCAGCGTTCTTCGACTCCCCCGACTCCAGACGGGGCCTTAGGTACTGGCTCCCCCTTCGGTTTCCGAGACTCCATAGCGGCCAAACGCAGTTTCGTCACTCGGCGGTTTGCCGCAACGGGCCCTTCGGCTCTTATTGAGACGATCATTTGTCTTCAACGGCGTCCGTCCGTACTCTTTCCTCGGACTTGGCAGGCCGAGCCCAGGCGTGGGCCACGCGGCCGAGCCAGGCTTGACCTTTTGTCGCGTCGCGAAAGAATTCTCCCGGTTGGCAAGGGGGGGCGCGGCTTGCGACGCTTCGATCCTTCGTCGAGAGGAGAAATGGATGAAACGAGGTGTGACGTTGGCGCTGTGTGCGGCGTTTCTGGCCGCTGGTTCGGTGTTGACCGTCGCGGATGACCAGGAGCACGGGGCGACGTGCTGCAGCAAGAGCGAGTGCGCCTTGAAGTGCCCTGTCTCCGGAGGCGCGATTTCCAAGGAGGCAGCACTTGATTACAAGGGCGGCAAGGTCTGTTTCTGCTGTCCGGGGTGCATTCCCAAGTTCAAGGAAGATGCCGCGAAATACGCGGCCAAGGCCAATCAACAACTGGTATTGAGCGGACAGTTCAAGCAGACCGCCTGCCCGCTTTCAGGCGGAAAAGTGAACCCTGACGTGAAGCTCAAGGTTTGCGGGATCGAGGTCGGGTTCTGCTGCAAGGGTTGCGAGGGAAAGGTCAAGAGCGCGTCCGCCGAGAAACAGTGCGAGATGGTTTTTGTAAAGGGCTTCGACAAGGCGTTCGCCTTGAAGAAGGACAAAGAAGCCAAGGAGTCCAAAGTCGAGAAGAACTGATCTCATCCTGGCAGGGACGACGCAGGCCCTGCCGCTGGTCAGCCTGACGGTCGACTGACCTTCTTGTTCCTCCCGGTAGTGGCCGCGCCCCAAGTGGATCGACGGGGCGCGGCCTTCGCTATTTCTTGGTGAACGAAACGGCGGCTGCCGCCCCCTCCGCCTTGCCGGCCGCGAGCGATTCGCCGACAATGCGTGCCACATTGTCATTCAGAGTCGAATATGGGCAAGGCGACAAAACCTCCGGTTTCCCCTCGGTTCGTTGGCCTGGACGGGGAATCGCTGGCCGATGATTTTGGAGCTCGTTCGCAGTTCGCTCGCGACGGAGTAAGGGCGCTCGTGGACGCGATCGACGCAAGCGACTCGTCCGAGGTTGCGTGCGCACGGCATTTGTGGATGGCTGCACTTGAGGCCACCTTTGGCGAGGATCGACGACGATTAGATGGCGGCCTGGAAGCCCTGGCTGCGACGTTCCCTCTTGGCCGCAAGGTCGATCCCCTTGGCTTGCTGTTTGCCGTTCAGACATACTACGTTTTGATCGTCAAATGCATCGCCTGGCAGGCGGCGGCCTCTTCACGCCGATCACCGGGACTCGTGGAACTCGCGGGCGGCTCCGCATGCAGCAAGGGATTGCGGCGGCTGATGCAGAGCGTCGAGTCCGACGGCGTGGGGTTTGTCGTAGACGGCCAGGCGGCTACCAGCGATCCCTTCGCGTGGTACCTTCACGG
>CAZFKF010001275.1:0-2152 GCA_964518805.1 uncultured Planctomycetaceae bacterium
CGAATCCAAGCCGAATCGGCCTAGACGAGCTTAGCGGCTCGCCGAGCGATGGAAGTGGACGTGCTGCCACCGGTCCGCCACCCGCTGCCAGACCCGCGTCTCCTCGCACCGCGAGATGGTAACCTTGCCTTCGGCGTCGGATCGCTGGGTCAGACGCACGTAGCTGACCACGGCTGCGTCGCCCATGAGCCGCACGTGCGGGGCCGCCAAGGTGATGTTGAACGTGCCCGGCGACGCGCCGAGATTGAAGAAGAAACGGTGGAACTCCATCCCTTCAACCAGATGCCCCTGCGATTCCGGTTCAAAGGCCGAGATGCTCTCGTCGCATAGCGCGGCGTAGGTTTCCCAGTCGGCAGCGGCGATGCTCTCCAAGAGCTTCTGGCTCAGGGTAAGCAGTTCGTCGATCGTCGAGGATTCGTCGTATTCCATGAGGCGCTCCGTTCGTTTCGTTAGTCCGCTTCTCTCAACAATCCCAACCGCGTCAATTTTTCGCGGCATTCTTCGCGCTCGCGGCACCGATCCAGCGTCTTCCATGTCGGGTCCTGGGCCGCCACGAAGTCCGCTTCCTCGGCTGGAACCCGGCCCGCACTGGCGAGACGGACAATGACCTCCCGATCCAGGCGCGTCAATTGAAGCGATTCCAGCCGGTAGTCGGCAAACGCCTCCCAGACCAAGGGAAACAGCGGCCGGACGATATCCTGGCCGATCGTCGATGCGTACTGACGGATTTCCCACTGGGCCCGGCAATCCATGCGCAGTTCCAGAAAATGCAGTAAGTTGTGAAGGTCGATCTTCCAGTATGCCTCTGTATACGTAGCCAAGGGGAGGTCCTTTCGGGCCTGTTCCCGGGCAACTCCCAGCTCCAAACGCCGGCGGTAAACGCGACGTGCCGATTCCTGCAACTCGGCCTCGGACGACGTGAGTTGTTCTCCCGTTGGACGATCGAGGGTCCCTTCGCTTCCCTGCCGATTGGTGGTGGCCTGGCGTCGCCACTGGTCGGGGCGGGTCGTTTGCGAGGCGTCGATGGCGATGGAATACCGCGTGCTCATTTCGTTGACCGATGCGGTCCGATGGCGAATCCACTGCCGCCAACAGTCCATCGGCGATCGGATCATGAGTTTCACTTCCGCCATCTCGAACGGCGTCGTGTGGCGGTGGCGCATCAGGTAGCGGATGAGTGTACGGTCGTCGGAGACCGGCCGCGTACCCTCTGCGTAGCTTACCCGAGCCGCCTGAACTACTGAGGCGTCATCCCCCATAACGTCGACCAGGCAGACGAACCCATCGTCCAGCACAGGGAACTTCTTCCAACGCAACTCCTCGGCGATCCTGGCATTACTCTGCGACATGGCCGAATTCTACCAGATTGCCGACGGAGGACCATGTGTACGAATCCGCTAGAACGGGGGATCGCGAGGCGATTGACAGCCGAGTGCCGATCGCTTGGCGTCAACCGTTTGCGTTACGGCCGCCAACCAGCTCTCCGCACTCATGCAGTCCGCTGCAAGGGAATCGGAGGTGGCCAGCCGGAAGTGTCGGCCACTCTTGGGTCGCGTCGGAGTGTGTCCAGCACAATTCCCAGCTGATCCTCAGGTCCCAAGGCAAGATCGACGAGTAACAGCTTGCGACCTTTCAGTTCGCAGCCGCCACCCCCATTGCCGCCAAGCCACTCATGTCGAACCTGGTAGCCGGCTTTCTCAGCCAAGCGAATTGCGGCCTGAAGGGCCTCGACGGTATGCATCCCAGCTTCTCCGTATTGCCGGTGTCCTTACCGGGCCGTGTGCCGTGAGGATTATATCGCCTTGAGTTTTAGTTCACGAGGCCGGTTCGACGATACCGTCAGGGGAATTAACCTCTTGACTGACCTAGAGTTAAGACGCGTTCTTCCGGCAAACAGGCGAGTTCATTGCCCATAGGAAGACGTGGCGAACCGGGTGTTTGGGGCAGACTCTAGGTGCCGGCCAGTCCAACCAGGGAGCGACCAATAGCGATGAGCGGGAGCACGGATGGTGCGACGTTGCCCGAGCAGATCGAATTGCTCAAGCAGCAACTCGCGCAGGCACAGAAGTTTACGGCTCTCGGCGAACTCGTGAGCACCACCACGCACGAGTTCAATAACGTGCTGATGACGATCATCAACTACGCCAAGATC
>CAZFKF010001276.1:0-2151 GCA_964518805.1 uncultured Planctomycetaceae bacterium
AGAGTTGCGACGCCACTTCCAGGCGGCGACGGGGAATTGATCGCTCGGAAGGCACGAGGGGGCGGACCCTTCCTCCATGCCGGCAGGAGATCGCTTTCTCTGGGGAAGGACTCTACGGCCGACATGGAAAAAGACGCCCGCCACCGTCGGCGGGTCAGGCCGGATCGCGCAACTTCCCTAACGGCAAGCACTTGCGCAGGCGGGGCAAATCGCCGGCATGGGCAAACTGCTGTTGCAGCCGGCCGCTGCGAGCCACTATAATCCGGCCCCTTACTGGCCGATCCGCGGGTCGGCCGCTCGGTGTCTCTTCGGGGGCTGTCCGGTTCACGGCTTGGCGGGAAAGCGGCTCATTGTGCGTCAGTTATACCCGATGCTCTGGCTGGCCACGCTAGGACTCGCTGCGGCGAGCCTGCTCCGCCCTGGCGGTCTAGGCACACTGATCGCTGTGGCGGCCAACTGGGAAGACGTCCCCTGGTCGGACACGTTCAGGTCGCCGGCGCCGCGGGCCACAACCGTGCCGCAGGGGCCAAGCGGGCCGAGTGGACCGTTCACGAATTCGCGCCCAACCGCCTGGCCGGGCGAGGCAAGCCGGGCAAGGGATGGTGTGGTTGAGGAACGACGCGGCGTCGAGCCTCTGCCAGAGGCTCCCCAACCGAACGGGCTGCGATTCTCCGCCCCCCCCCCGCCCCCCAACGACCAACAGCGATATCCCGAGACGAATCCCGACGCATCAAATCCCGCACCGGCGCAACGCCCTGCCGGGATCGACCCGTTCGCGGAAGAACCGGACTTGCCGGCCGTGGCTCCTGCCGTGCCTTCCGGTCCAAGTGGACCGCAGGCCGCCAACGTGATTCCCTGCGAGGGGGCCGAAATGCTGGCCCGCGTTGGCTCAGAAGTAATCCTCGCCAAGGAACTCTCGATGGGGATTGCCGAGTTGCGGGCGAAGAACCCCAACGTCCCCCCGGAGGCGATGGAGGCCGAGATCCGCAAGATCCTCAAGCAGAGACTGGACCAGAAGATCGAAGAGAAGCTGATCTATCTCGACGCGAAACGAACCCTCCCGCCCGACAATTTCCCCAAAATCCTCGACAACGTGGCCCGCGAGTTCGAGAACTTGCAGGTCCCGCGCCTGATGAAGGGGACCAACGCTCGCACGCGTCAGGAAATGGAGAAGGCCCTGGAAGCTGCCGGCACCTCGCTGGAAATGCAGAAGCGGAATTTCGTCGAGCAGGTGCTTGCGCAAGAGTGGCTCCGGCAGCAGACGAAGGTCGAAGAAGAGATCAATCTCAGTCACGACGATGCCTTGACCTACTACCGCGAGCACCGGGCCGACTACGAGAAGCCCGCCCGAGCGCGATGGGAACAACTGACGGTGAAGGTGTCGCGGTTCCGCAGCCGGGAAGAGGCGTACGCCGCGCTGGCCCAGATGGGAAACCAGGTCCTCAACGGCGTGCCGCTGGCCGAGGTGGCCAAGGCCCAATCGCACGGCGTCACGGCACGCGATGGCGGCCGCTGGGATTGGACCACGCAGGGCAGCCTGGCATCCAAGGCGCTCGATCGGATGATCTTCGGCGAAGGAAATCGCCCTGGGCTCCCCGTCGGGGCGCTGAGTCCGATTCTCGAAGAGGATCAGGCGTTTCACATCGTCCGCGTCACCGAGCGAGAGCCGTCCGGCTGCGTACCCTTCCACGACGCTCAGGCCGGAATCAAGAAGAAGATCCACGCCGATCGGGAGGCCAAGGCCAAGCGCGACTATCTGGCCAAGATCCGCCGCGAGACACCGGTGTGGACGGTCTTCGACGAATCGGCCACCGCCGAACGACCGCGCGATCGCTGGATGCGGTAGTCAGGCCACCCGAACGACACCGCTGGCGGGAGGCACCTCGTCTGGGTGCATCGGCTCTCTCACCCGTCCGCCGGCTTCTGTTTCGCCCCCGCCCGCCGTATAATCGCCCTGGTCGCCAGACGACCGGATGGCAGAAGACTAGCGGATTGAAGGAGCCGACTATGCACCGTGTTTCTCGTCTCAGGAGCCATGGCAGCCGATTTCAGCATCGCTTCGCGCGGTTGGCTGTCGCGGCCGCGTTGGCGGTGTGGGTACCTGCGGCAACAGCGGCGGAAGACGCCCCGGCGCCGGCGCACGTCAAGCAC
>CAZFKF010001277.1:0-2150 GCA_964518805.1 uncultured Planctomycetaceae bacterium
CGGATTGCAGACCGCCCGATTCGCCATCGGGGGCGGCGGCACGAAGCCGCGCGGATCGGGCCAGTCCGGCGGAATGCCCGGTCCGGTATTGCCGGTTGTCCGGTTTGTAGGATCTGGGCCGACCGGTTCCTCGTAACTGAGCTGCTTGACCGGGTCCTTCTCCTTCCCTGAATCGGCTTGAGGCTGCGGCAAGCCGCGCGGCATGTCGAGATCCTTCGCCCCAGGGATTGGAGCGGGGCCATCCTCCTTGGGCTGAATCGGCGGACATCGCGGCGTCTGGGTGGCAAGTTGTGCCTTGGCCAACGCCATCTCCGCCTCGAAGATCAGCGGCCCGGGAATCGCCTCTTCTTCCCGAGTCCCCCAGGGCAATCCGTACCCAGGAGGTATGGCATGGAACCCTTGGTTTGCAGCGTACCACTCCACTTGCAGTCCACAACGGGGGGGGTAGTACGGTGAATAATCGGTCACCGCCCCAATCACCACGGCATCCACCCCAAGTTCCTGTGCCAGACGCTGGGCATCCTCGGGACCCGCAAGGCGGATATTCCGATCTTTGATGGTCTGTTCCACGACACCCACCGGCACCACTTCGTAGCCCGGAATCTGTTGCAGCTCGTTGAAATAGGCCAAAGCAAAACGCCGGCCATCGACCGTCGGCTCGGTGCTCAGGTTAAAGAAGGGGGCAACGGCAATCTTGGAAAGCTGCGGAAAAGGATTGTGCAGCGTCGGCTGATGAGCCATCTCAGGCAGCATCGAGCAGCCGCAAAGAAGCAGGGCACAGGCTACAGCCGCAAACCGCCACATACCGTTCTACGGTCCAGCAGAGTGAATGGCCCCCCATTTCCTCCGCTCCAGCCACCCGTGGGCGATAAGCAATGCGCACGAAGGCAACCGGCGGCAGCGTTATCGGCAAAGTCGTTGCAGATTCTCCAATCGAATTCCTCAGCCGAAACCATCATGAGGGGGTCTTGCTGGCTCCCGTCCCCAGGGGAAGAATCGTATGTGCGATTTGGCAGCTTACACTGGCGACGCAACAGAGGCCGCAAAACAAGTAGCAGGCACACTCCGTGTGCGGTGGCGAACGGCACACGGAAGGCGCCTGTTACTTCCGTCGCTTCGCCGTTGCCTATAGCCGGAAATGGCGGACGCCGCTGTGATTCGTCCGCCATACGCTGAATGCCTGAAGAACGAGGGACTTTGTGACGATTCCAAGAAACCCTACCCGGGCGGTGCGAATCGGTTCGATCACGGTTGGCGCGGGTCACCCCATCGCCATCCAGAGCATGTGCGCGACCAAGACCGCCAACATCGAAGCGACCGTTGCGCAGGCCAATCAACTGGCTGCGGCAGGGGCCGACATCGTCCGGATCGCCGTCGACAGCCATCGCGAGGCCGAGTCGCTCCCGGCGATTCGCGAGCGGACGCGGACCAACCTCTCCGTCGATCTGCAGGAGAACTACCGGCTGGCCTCCCAACTCGCCCCGTGGGTCGACAAGATTCGCTATAACCCCGGGCACCTCTATCATCACGAACCAGAGAAACCTTGGCAGGACAAGGTGAAGTTCCTGGTCGAGGTTGCCGCGCAGCACGACGTGGCCCTGCGCGTGGGAGTGAACTGCGGGTCCGTCGACCCGGCTAAGCGTAGCAAATTCGCCGAGGGCGATTCCATCGGGCCGATGCTCTCCAGCGCCTTGGAGCACTGCGAATTGCTCGACCGGTTGGGTTTCTTGGGTTACTGCGTGTCGCTCAAGGACTCCGATCCGGCCAAGGTCATCGAGGTCAATCAGAGGTTCGCGGCGCAGCGACCGGACGTGCCCTTGCACCTCGGAGTGACCGAGGCGGGAATGCCGCCGGCAGGAATCCAGAAGAGCCGGCTTGCCCTCGGCCCATTGCTGAGCCGCGGCATCGGCGACACGCTCCGCGTCTCGCTGACCGTGCCCAATGCACGCAAACACGAAGAGATTGTGGCCGGCCAGCAGATCGTCGACGACGTTGCGTCAGGACGTCCTCTCGACGCGGCCGACGTGCCTTTGCCGAGACTGAACATCATCAGTTGTCCCAGTTGTTCGCGGGTCGAAAACGAGGCGTTCGTCGACCTGGCCCAGCGGGTCCACGAGATGACCCGGCCGTGGGCCGATCTTCCAATCACC
>CAZFKF010001278.1:0-2148 GCA_964518805.1 uncultured Planctomycetaceae bacterium
AACCCGGCGGCGGCCATCACGGCGAACGTGCCGATCACGGCCACGGGTACGGCCACCAGGGGGATGATCGCCGAACGCCAATTCTGCAGGAACAACAACACCACGAAGGCCACCAGGATCACGGCGTCGCGAAGCGTTTTAAACACTTCATGGATCGACTCCGTGATGAAGGGCGTGGTGTCGTAGACGATGGCATAGTCGACGCCCGGGGGAAATCGCTGCTTGAGTTGTTCCATCTTCGCCTGCACCAGGCCGGCGGTGGCTAGGGCGTTGGAGCCGGGCAACTGGTAGATCGACAGCGCCACCGACTGGCGCCCGTCCACCGTGCGTGTCTGATCATAGCCCTGGGCGCCCAGCTCGATCCGAGCCACGTCGGACATCCGAACCACGCGTCCGTCGCTGTCGGTCTTGAGGATCATCTCCTTGAACTGCTCGGCGTCGGCCAGACGCCCCAGCGTGGTCATGGTGTACTGGAACACCTGCCCCTTGGGCATCGGCGGCTGACCGATCTGGCCGGCCGCCACCTGGGCATTCTGCTGCTCGATGGCGTCAGTCACGTCGGTGGCCGTGAGGTGCCGGACGGCCATCTTGCGCGGATCGAGCCACAGCCGCACGCTGTAGTCGCGCTGTCCGAGGTAGGTGATGTCGCCCACCCCGTCCAGTCGCGCCAACTCGTCGCGCAACTGGATCGTGGCGTAGTTGCTCATGTAGAGCTGGTCGTAGTAATTGTCGCCGTCGGGCCTCTTCTTGGAGATCAGGTTGACGATCATCATCAGGTCGGGCGACCGCTTCATCGTGGTCACACCCGTCAGCTTGACGACGTCGGGCAGCGCGGGCATGGCCAGGGCCACGCGATTCTGCACCAGCATCTGGGCCATGTTGGTGTCGACACCCACCTTGAAGACCACGTTGAGCTGGTACGTGCCGTCGTTGCTGCACTGCGACGACATGTAGAGCATGTCTTCGACGCCGTTGACCTGTTGCTCGATCGGCGCGGCGATCGTCTCCGCAACCACCTGAGCGCTGGCGCCTGGATAGGTGCACGAGACGCGGATCGTCGGCGGCGTGACCTCGGGATACTGAGCCACCGGCAGCGAGTAGGCCGCCGCCAGGCCCAGCAAGGTGACGATGATCGACGGCACGGCGGCCAGGATCGGGCGATCGATGAAGAAACGCGAGAACATCGGCAGGCTCAATCAAGGGTGGGATGGGGTTCCGACCCGCTCGCCGTCCGTGGGGGGCTCCGGTCTCTCCGAGAACCAGAACGGCTTTCCAACCCGTCTGCAAATCAGGACGGGTCGGAGACGCGTCCTACGGCGAGCGGACCGCAACGGACTTGCCGGTCTTTTTCTCCGCGCCAGGCAAGGCGGGGGCGGCCTGGACGTCGGAAAAATGCGGGCTGACCGGCTTTCCCGGCCTCGCCCGCAGCAAGCCGTTGACGACCACGAGATCCTCTGCCCCGATCCCCGATTCGATCACGCGCATCCCTTGGTGAAGCGGTCCGAGTTTGACCTCGCGGCGCTCGACCACGTTGTCTTGGTTCACGGTCAGCAGGTACTTCTGCCGCTGGTCGGAAGCGATCGCCTTCTCGCTCACCAGCAGGGCCGAATGCGGCTTCCCGAAGGGAACCCTGACGCGCACAAAGAAGCCGGGCGTCAGGTAGCGCTTCGAGTTGTCGAACACGCCGCGCACGCAGATTGTGCCCGTGGAGCGGTCGACCTTGTTATCGAGGAAATCGAGGACGCCCTGATGCGGGAACCCTTCTTCGTTGGGAAGCCCGATCTGCACCGGCACCTTGAGTCCCTTGAGTTGCCGGGGCCGACCGTCCTGGCCCAGCCGCCAGTCGAGATTCCGGAACTTCAACAGCACCGGCTCCTCGATGTTGAACGAGACGTAAATCGGGTCGGTGGTCACCACGGTGGTCAAGACGGTCGACTGCGCGGTACCCGACTGGACCAGGTTCCCCTCCGTCACCCTGCGCCGGCTCACCTGGCCGTCGATGGGCGAGACCACGCGGGTGAATTCCAGGTTCAACTGGGCGTCGCGCACCGCGGCCTCGGCAGACTGAACCGACGCCTTGTGCACCTTCAACACCGAGACGTGCTGCTCGTATTCATCCAGACTGATGGCCCCGGAGGGGCGGAGCCG
>CAZFKF010001279.1:0-2142 GCA_964518805.1 uncultured Planctomycetaceae bacterium
AGGACCGCCAGTGCCACCTGATGGTTCAGACGATGGAAGCGTGGCTGATTGCCGACCGCGAGAGGCTGGCCGACTACTACGGGCAGGGCTTTCAAGACAGCGCTATCCCAACGAACCCCCAACGTGGAGAAGATCGACAAAGCGACGCTCGGGAGATCCCTGGAGAAGGCCACGCGGGAGACTAAAAAGGGCGCGTATCACAAGACCCGCCACGCCCCGGAAATTCTGGAGCGAATTCGCGCGTCCGTGGTTCGCGTCAAAGCCCCGTATTGCGACCGGCTGCTGAAGACGTTGGCTGACTGCATCGAGACCGCCGGCCGGGAGGCCAAATCGTAGCTCCTGGACGGTCGACGCGTGCAAGCAGCACCCCACTCCAAGGACTACGCTGCGTCAACTTTGACTGGAGGAACCTCGTGGAGTGGATTGCGTACTTTATCGACCTGTTCGTCCACCTCGACCGGCATCAGGACGAGGTGCTGCACGACTATGGGACCTGGACCTACCAGATCCTCTTCGGCATCATCTTCTGCGAGACCGGCCTGGTGGTCACTCCGCTGCTGCCGGGCGACTCGCTGTTGTTCGCCGCGGGTTCGTTCGCTGCGATCGGTTCGCTGAACCCCCATTGGCTGTTCCTCCTGCTGAGCGCCGCCGCAGTTCTCGGGGACACGGTGAACTACTGGATCGGCGCAGCGGTCGGCCCCAGGGCCTTCAGCGGCGAGGTTCGGCTGCTCAAGAAAGAGTATCTCGACCGCACCCACCGGTTCTATGAGAAGTACGGCGGCAAAACGATCATTCTTGCCCGATTCGTGCCCATCGTCCGCACCTTTGCCCCGTTCGTGGCGGGCATCGGGGCGATGAGCTATGGACGGTTCATCGTGTACAACGTGGTGGGCGGATTGGCTTGGGTGGCCCTGTTCGTCTACGGCGGCTACTTCTTTGGCACGCGTCCGTGGGTGAAACGCAATTTCTCGCTGGTCATCGTGGCGATCGTCGTCATTTCAGTGATGCCGATGGTTGTCGAGTTCGTTCGCGCGCGGCGGCAAGCAGCCAAAACGGATTCCCCGGACACCTGAGGGTCGCCTCCCACGCCCTCTTTTCGGTCTCTCGGCGCGCTTAGCCCCCGGAACCATGCACAATCTTTGATTGCGGGAAGGAAATGCGGGAAAAGAGGGTAAGACAGGAAGGTTGCCGCTTCTCGAAATCCGTTGAGTCCGGCCTGCCGGAGGATAGGCTCTTCTGTGGAAAGTTCCTGAAAGATCGCGGGATTTCTCTTGATTGAACGCGACGCGTTGTTGACGCGTGGGCCGGCAAGCGTTAGAATCCCGGCGTCTTAATGGGCAATCTCGTGCCCCCAAACTGGTCTGAGAGACGTGGCAGTTCGCTAGGGGCGCGGCAGGAAGCCCCGCGAGGAATCAGGAGATGCGCCTCCAGCAGTTCGGCGCTCAGGTCATCGTTCACGCGCCGGCGAAATTGAATTTGTTCTTCGAGGTTCTCGGTAGACGCGACGACGGATACCACGAGGTCGAGACACTCGTCTCGCCGATCGCTTTATACGATACGTTATTCTTCGAGGGTGATGGCAGCGGGGATCTGCGTCTAACGTGCGAGGCCGTATCCGGCCTGTGGGGATCGGACGCCACGTGGTTGGGCGACTTCCCGCAAGGCGAGGAAAACCTGGTTGTGCGTGCCGTGGAACTGCTTCGCCGCCGCGCGGGCGCGCGGCGTGGGGCGACCTTGCGGCTGGTCAAGCGAATTCCGACCGCCGCGGGATTGGGAGGAGGTTCTAGCGACGCTGCCGCCGCCTTGGCAGCGGCCAACGCCGGTTGGGGCCTCAACTGGCCGTGGCAGAGACTAGCCCAACTCGGCGCGGAACTGGGGAGCGACGTACCGCTCTTCTTCGCCCAAGGACCGGTGGTCTGTCGCGGTCGCGGAGAGCAGATCGAATCGGTTTCCACCCCGGGTTTGCTTCATTTTGTGGTCGTGCGCCCTCCCGCAGGCTTGGCGACAACCGCCGTCTACCGGGCCTGCACCCCAGGGGCGCCGGCAAGAAGCGTGCAACCGCTCTGGAGGGCACTGGCTGAAGGGAATTTGGGGGAGGCCGGCCGGCGACTCTTTAACCGACTGGAACCGGCCGCCGAAACG
>CAZFKF010001280.1:0-2135 GCA_964518805.1 uncultured Planctomycetaceae bacterium
CGTGTTGAGGCAAACGGCCATCGAGAGCCGTCGCCTTTCCCTGACGCGGGGTGGAGCAGTCCGGTAGCTCGCGAGGCTCATAACCTCGAGGTCCTAGGTTCAAATCCTAGCCCCGCAACTTGACGTAACTTCTGCCGAGTCCTTGATTTAGGATAGCTATCGGCGTTTGGCAGGGTGGCCTTTGGTTTCCGAGAAATCCGGTAGACTACCGGATTCGGGGTGAAACGGAGGTCGCTCATGTCGATAGGTTTTCATTTCGTAGGGCCGGCACCGCAAGTCCAGTCCTACCGTCGGCACAATTCCACCAGCCATTGGGCGCACTTCGACCGGTTGCTGGCGCTTCAGGGGCCGGCTTGGACGATGATCGTGCCAAGACCCGACACCACGGCCTTGGCTTGTCGGATCGCCGTTCCCGCACCTCGCCGGCTGGCGGGCTTTCTGCGCAGATGCCCGACACCTGGCAGGTCATTGCAGGTAGAGGGGCGGCAATTTCCGCAGATACTTCTTGGCCAGCCTGGCCATTTGTGCCGTCAGGGCATCTACGGCCTCGGCGTTTCGTAGGGGGTGAATCCACGCCACTTCATGCATCTGAGGTTTTGTGGTTCCTCGGGGTCTCCACGCGATGCGGAGCCTCTGTTCGCCGAAGTCCGAGGCATCCAGAGCCTCGTCCGGCAGCCACGCCCGAAGCTTGTGAAGCACGACGATGTCCCAGGCAGCCCGAAACTCGTTCGCCTCCACGTTGCTTCGATCGACCTGGGTATCGTTCGCCGACGTGCGTTGGATCTGCAACGATGCCGTCCGATCGGTCTTCAATGAGAGGGTGATGGTTTCGCGCGGGGCGCCCGTTTCCCCTGGCGCCACTTCAAGCGTAATCGAGGCCTCAATCAATTCTTGAGGGGCCCCAAAACAGCGAGCGGACCACTCGGCCAGACTCAGCCAAGCCCCGCATGCCAGCAGACCTGCAACAAGGCAGACTCGCGCAGACGGCGGGGCCAGCCCTCCCAAGTTTTGAGAGAATGGTCTGTGGCGCGGCACCCCCTTCATCCTGACGGAAGAGAGAAGTCTCCCCCAAGCGAAAGACAGCACCAAAGCGATTCTCCTTTGGATAGGCTTCAGGTCAAATCCGAGTCTTCCTCAGCGTCCCCCACAGATTGGTGCTGACGTCGAGGCCGATTCCTTGGTTCTGGCCGGCTCCTCCATCAAGTTGCGTCTTCTTTTGGATTTGATTGTTGCCGCCGGACGCGTCAAAGCTGTCATTTCCGGTGCCAAGCAACACCTGAAGTTCGATCGCAGTGTTGCCGCTCATGCTCAGCCCATCGTCGCCCGAACCCGCCACGATCTTGGCCATGCCGCCGATCGCCGACTTTCGCACGTCCAGCCCATCCTTGTCATCGCCAGCGTCAAGCGTCAATCGCTTTGCGTCGAGGCCGAACGCGGCGTCCGAACTGCAACCGATCTCGATCTTGTCAGCCCCGCGCCCGGCGAGGATGTTGGCCAGCCCGGCGACACGAAGTTCGTCGAGGCTCAGCGTGTCCGCGCCTGAAGCCAACGAGGCGAAGAACGTGTTGCGAACGCTACAATCGGCGACGCGAAGAACGTCGTTTCCGGACCCCGCCGTGACATGGAGGTTGCCGAGCACCTTGCAGCCGGTCATTTCGAGCTGATTTGCCGCTGCATCGGCGCCGAGGTTCAAGGTCGCGGCGCCGGCGGTTGTCTGCGAGATTTCGATCCGATCACGTCCTGCTCCCGCGGCGACCGCCAGGTTTCGGGAGACCTTGGAGCCCTGGACCAGAATCTCGTCGTTGCCCTTGCCGGTGTTGATCGCCAACGATTGCTTGAAGACCGCGCCGCTGACCCGGACGCTGTCGGCAGCGCCATCGACGCCCAGGGCGAGATCGCACTTGCCCTTGACGGTGATCGATTCTACGATCAGGGTGTCGGCATTGCCCTGGAGGTCGACCTTCACGTCCCGCGTCGTTGCGGGAGCGACATACGACCGAGTGGCCTTGTTGATCTTCGTGCCATACAGTCCGGTGACGACGATTCGCCCCCTGGCGTCCCGGGAGAACTGCACCGCGTTTCGCTGAGCATCGCCGGTGACGAACAGCGTGCGGTTGCGGACGACCGCCTTCACG
>CAZFKF010001281.1:0-2134 GCA_964518805.1 uncultured Planctomycetaceae bacterium
TCCCCATCCGCGACGACTCGGGCGAACTCCTCTGCATTGGCGCGGTGAAGACCGATGTGACCCAACTGAAGGCCGCCGAAGCACGAGCCCGCGAATCGGTTCTCCAACGAGACCGATTCCTGGCCATCCTCTCGCACGAACTCCGCAATCCGCTGAGCGCGATCCTTAATGCGTCGCGGTTGCTGCAGGCCACAGCAGGCGACCGATCGGGGTCCGCGGACTCGTTCGGCGTCATCGATCGGCAAGCGCAGCACATGGCCCGACTGCTGGACGACTTGCTCGACGTGTCGCGGATCACGCAGGGGAAGATCGTCATCCGCAAGGAGGTTGTGGATCTCGACCGGTTGGTGGAAGAAGTCGTGGACACGGCGCGCCCGGTCATGGAGGCCCGGCGCCACGCGCTCACCTACCACAGGCCCGGCGAACCGCTCCGCGTCGAGGGAGACCGAGTGCGGCTTTCCCAGGTGATTGAGAACCTCCTGGCGAACTCCGCGAAGTACACGCCCGACGGGGGACAGATTGCGGTGTCGCTCGGCCGCGACGGCGACAAGGCCGTGATGAGCGTCCGCGACAACGGCCGTGGGATTCCCGCCGACATGCTGCAGTCGGTATTTGATCTCTTCGTTCAGTCCGACAACACGCTCGACCGGGCCAACGGCGGGATGGGCGTGGGCCTGACCTTGGCACGCTCGTTGGTCGAGATGCACGGCGGAAGCATTACCGCGCACAGCGCCGGACCGGGCCAGGGAAGCGAATTCGTTGTCCGCCTGCCGCTCGGCGCGCGGGCAGAATCGAGCCCTGCGACGTTGGTTGCTTCGCCGGCTTTGCCTGGCACGCGAGTTCTGATCGTCGAAGACAACGCCGACAGCCGCAAGATGCTGAAGGCCCTTCTGGAACTGGACGGCTACCAGGTTGTCACCGCAGCGAGTGGAGCCGAAGCCTTGGACGCGGTTCGCCGCCAGCCGCCCGACGCCGCCGTGATCGACATCGGCCTTCCCGGCCTCGACGGCTACGAGGTCGCCCGGCAGATACGCTCGGAACTCGGTGGCGATTCGGTCCGCCTGATCGCGCTGACCGGCTACGGCCGCCCGGAGGATCGCCAGCGCGGCGTCGAGGCCGGCTTTGACGCGCACCTCGTCAAACCCGTTCGCATGGAATCGCTGTATCCGTTCCTGAACCGCGCCAAGTCGTAGTCGGCCTCTTGCCGTTCGGCGAGCGAATACGAGAAGTATACGAAAATCTGCTCTTGCCCGGCGCTTCGGCTTCCGGTAAAAATCTCGTAGCCGTGGCTGATTGCGTGGGCAAGGAGTGCCCCCCCGCTCGGTTCGGGGAAAGGCCGGCAGGGATGCCGCGCGATCGGCCCACTACCGCTGCGTGTCCGGCACGAAGGCCGGCCATGTCAGCCGTTGCCGACTGGGCGAGATCAGGAGACCTGGCGACGAGGCTGCCGGGGTGCCCAGCCGTTGTTAGGAAAGGAGACCCTGCCATGCTCGTGCTCGCGCGCCGTGAGGGCGAGACCCTCGTATTCCCCGAACTCGATATGGTTCTCGACGTTCTTGCCATCAAGGGGAGCGTCGTCCGCCTAGGTGTTCAGGCGCCGTCGAAGATCAAAGTCCTCCGGGGGGCACTGGCCGAATCGCGTGGGAAGCTGACCAGCTTGATCGACGCCGGCGCGAACGATGCCTCCGGCGAGCTCATGCATCGCGTCCGCAATTGGCTGCACTTGTCGAGCCTGTGAATGGCGTTGCTTCGTATGTACCTGCAAACAGACCCCGGCGAGGAGGCCGCCGGTCTGCTTCAGGAGGTGCTCGACGATTTCAAGACGATCGAGGAGGCCGCCCCTCGTCCCAGGGCGACGGCCGCCGACGTCGATGGCTTTGGCCCTGTGCAGGCTTCGCCAGACGCCCCGGCTCGAAGTGCGCTGCTCGTCGAGGACAACGCCAATGAACGGCAGCTCCTGGCCGGCTACCTTCGGACGTCGGGCTTCCAGGTCGATACGGCGGGGGACGGAGCAGCCGCGCTGGACTATCTCTTCTCGCATCAGCGTCCCGACCTGGTCCTGTTGGACATGGTAATGCCCAAATGCGACGGTCCAACGCTGATCCGCACCATTCGCGGGAACCGGCTCTTCGAC
>CAZFKF010001282.1:0-2133 GCA_964518805.1 uncultured Planctomycetaceae bacterium
GCAATGGAACAAAAATCGCCAAACGCGACTAGATCAGTTTTCACCTCCCCAGGTCTGGGGCCTTGGGATACGACGCCTCCTCCCCGTCTGAGGGTTGAATCATGGTTGGGCGAAAGCCTTCGCAACGAAGACCAATTCGAGGCAAACAGCCCGGCAGCGGGGACAAATCTTCGCAACCGGACAGAAAGCCGTTGGCCGATCGCGGTGCCCGGCGCGGCGCAGGCCGCAAGAGCGTCCCGCGCCCCGCGCGCGGTCCTCAGAAGCGCAACCGACCCGAGATGCCGCCCCTTAGCAAAGGGCCTGAACGCCTTCAGAAAGTCCTGGCGGCCGCGGGGCTGGGGAGCCGGCGCCAGTGCGAAGAGTTGATTCTTACCGGCCGGGTCGAAGTCGACCGCAAAGTGGTCGCCGAGTTGGGCACGAAAGTCGATCCGATGCAGCAGCAGATTCGGGTCGACGGCGTGGTGCTGGCCACGCCCCAGCGCGCGTATTTCGCCGTCCACAAGCCGTCCGGCGTGGTATGCACGAACCGCGACCCCGCCGGCCGGACTCGCGTGGTCGACCTGGTTCCCTTCCCGGAACTGAGGCTGTTCCCGGTGGGCCGGCTCGATCTCCACAGCGAGGGCCTGATCCTCTTGACCAACGATGGCGAGTTGTCCAACCGACTGACGCATCCTCGGTATGGCGTTGAGAAGACGTATCGCGTCTTGGTTGCAGGCCGGCCGTCCCGTGAGGTGCTCGCCGAACTGCGGCGCGGGGTGCATCTGGCCGAAGGCTTGGCGCGGGTCAGCGACGTCATCGTGAGGAAAGAATTGAAGCAGAGCACCATCTTGGAGATCGTGTTGAAGGAGGGACGCAATCGCGAGATTCGCCGGATCTTGGCCCGGGTGGGGCACAAGGTATTGCGGCTCTTGCGTTTGGCCGTTGGGCCCGTGCGCCTGGGATCGCTTCCCCCCGCCGAATTCCGTCGTTTGACGCGCGAAGAACTGGACGCCCTCCGCCACGCAACGCTCACGCCGAGACGAAGAGACGCGTAGACCCAGAAACCATGCATCACCACGCTTGCTACGCCGACCGAGCCTGGCACGGCCGGGTCGAGATCCAGCAGAATGCCGTTTTGGCTCAGGACACGTATCGGATACGGATCGGCGCCGCCGAGATCGCCCGGCGAATCGTGCCCGGCCAGTTCCTCATGCTCCGCTTGCCCGGCTGCAACGACCCTCTCTTGGGACGACCGTTGGCGCTCTACGATACGGTGGTCGATCCGGGCGGCGCGGCGGTTGGCCTCGACATCGTCTACCTGGCCATCGGCAAGATGACGCGGCGACTGGCAACGCTCGGGGCCGGCGACTGCCTTGAGGTGTGGG
Source organism: uncultured Planctomycetaceae bacterium (assembly GCA_964518805.1). Lineage (GTDB taxonomy): Bacteria > Planctomycetota > Planctomycetia > Pirellulales > Thermoguttaceae > CALFBP01. Next base: position 1,365 of record CAZFKF010001282.1, read on the forward strand.
GACCGCTGGGCAACGGATTCCCGGCCGTGGCGACCGATCACCTGGTGATGGTCGCCGGGGGCATCGGTCAGACGCCGTTTCTGGCCCTGGCCCGAGAGTCCCTGGGGCTGCGGTCCTTTGGAGATCCGCCTCGCAAGGCGGCAGCGGCCAAGAAAGTCACGCTCTGCTACGGCGTGCGCGCGGCCGCGCTATTGGCCGGCGTGGATGATTTCATGCGGCTGGGAGTCGACGTGCGCGTGAGCACCGACGACGGCTCCTGCGGCCACCGAGGCCTGGTGACCGAGGAGATCGCGCCAGCGATTGCGCAATCGGGCATGGCGAGCCGGCTGGTGTGCTGCGGTCCGGAGCCGATGCTCAAGGCGGCCGCCAAGGTGGCTCGCCAACTGGGCGTCCCGTGCCACGTCTCGCTGGAATCGCCCATGGCCTGCGGCATCGGCATCTGCTTCAGTTGCGTGGCTAAGGTGCGCGACGATTCCGGCGCCTGGGACTATCGCCGCACCTGCGTCGAAGGGCCCGTCTTCGACGCCGAACAGATCGAATTCTGACCCATCGTAGACATCGTTGGTTATGCTCCAGCATAACCATCACCTGGGGCTCATTCGTTGTGCTGAAGCATAACCTACCGGGCCGCCGGCCATTCAATCGCTAGAATCGTTGCAGAGCCTCTCTTGGAAAGCGTCGGCGAGCCGCGCGGGTGCCCGGCGGATCGGGTGAGCTACGATTCAATAGTCCCGCAGCGGGTATCGCGGCGGGGCGTTCGTTCTGCTAT
>CAZFKF010001283.1:0-2131 GCA_964518805.1 uncultured Planctomycetaceae bacterium
CCTGCAGGCCCAGGTAGCCTCGCTTCAAAGCTTCCGCAGAGTTCGAACTGGAGACCAACTGGCCGTTCAAGCGAACCTCGATTCGTGGTCCGACGATCTTAATGTCGTACTCGTTCCATTCGCCATCCGGCTTGAGCACCTTTGCCACCAGGTCGGCGTCGAGGTCGTGTTTGGCGCCGAAGATCATCGCCATGCGGCGGGTGTTTTCGATCTGGATCTCGTACTTCTGGCTGGGCCAGTTGTCGCCCTCCTTGACGGATCGAAGGAAGACGCCGCCGTCCTGCTTGGGTTTCAGGAAACGGAACTCCAATCGAAGGATGAAGTCGGCGTACTGCTTTTCGCTGCGGAGCCAGCCCATGCCGAGATCGTGCTTGAGCACCCCGTCCTCGACAACGAACTTCGCCCCGTTCATCAGGTGCCAGCCATCTAGAGTTTTGCCGTCAAAGAGGCTGACGAAGCCCTCCTCGGCCTTCTCGCCAGCCCAAGAGACGCTTGACGTACTGACAACGTGCGATGCGACCACGGCAAGAACGATCTGGACGACAATGCGGTGCTGGACCATCTGTCTTACCTCCCCCAAGAGCCGAACCTCGACACCACCACTCGACAGCGAAAGCGACTTCGCCACCAATGTAAAGGGGGGCGAGAGTCGGGGCAAGCACCACCACCCCACCGTGCGAGCATCGTGGGGGCTACCCGACGGCGCCGTACAAGGCATGGACCACGGGAAACGCCGTCACCTTCGCGCCGTTCTTCTCGTAGACCACCTGGGGCTTGCTGAAATCGAACTCGGACACCGCGATCCTCATGCTGTCCGGGTTGATAGGGCCGCGGCCCGCTTCGGTGTCCCACGCAAGTGCTTCCTCGATCGCTTCGGCGAAGTGCCGCGTGCCCAGGCGAGGCTCGGTCCCGCTGGGCCCCCACAAGTAGATCGGTCCGTCCGCCCGCCCCACCTTCGCATAGCTGCCGGCGAGCGTGAGCAGGTCGCTCGTGTGGTCGGCGTGCAGGTGAGACAGGAAGACCTTGTTGAGCTTGTTGACCGGCAACTTCAGACTCGCATGATTCGCCAGCGCGCCGCTTCCGAGGTCGAAAACCAGGAGGTCGCGCTCGGCGTTGCCGACTTCGACGAGGATGCTGCGGATGCCTGGGCGCGCGTCACCCAAGGATTACCGCTTCCGAGCACCGTCACGCGAACTCCACCTATCGGAGGTGTCCTGGGTCATTGTGCCAATCGCCGTGTCCCGCCGTCTATAGGAAAATCCGCAAAACGTGAAGAGTTCGCCGCTGCCCGCCAATTCGGTTGCCCGCCAGCCCTCCTCGACCGTCACGGTCGTCGAGATCGACGATCCTACTGCGGTTCCGCTGCCGTTTCGCCGCCTGCCAACGCCGCACTTCCCCAACACATTCCGGCTCCCGGCAGTACCGCTGGTTGTACTGCCGCGTCGGAAACCTTCGGCCGCACCCCTTCCGCAAACAGCTTCGCCACCCCAGCCGCCCCCCGCTGGAGAAGGAGACAAGGAAGGAGACGGTTCAGATATGCGCGGCTCTGAAGGAAACCAACCTCCCGAAGGAAACGGCCTCACACCGCAACAGTGCGGCCCTCTCACAGCCCGACGTCACGGCCGATTGCAAGCCCGCTCCGATGACGGCCTGCCAACTTGCAGACGGCCCAAGGCCGCCTTCTTTCTCTCAAGCTCCGAACGCTTCGTTACCTCCACATCCGTTGGGATAGTGACCCGGCCGGGACGACCTTTGCCGGGGCAGGACTCTCACCTGCTGGAACAACGAACCTTTCACGGCGCACGTGGACCAGTGCCCCTGAGAAAGCTCTATTGACAGTGTACTGGGCGGCGGATATATTTCGTTATATGGCGATATGTCGCTGGAGAAACACATGCGCGATTTGATGGCGGTCCTCAAGGCCCTGGGCGACGAGAATCGGGTCCGTATTCTCATGGCGGTTCAGGACCGCGAACTCTGCGTGTGCCAGGTTGTGGAGTTGCTCGGCTTGGCCCAATCTACGGTCTCGAAGCACCTGTCGATCCTCCACCAGGCCAGGTTGATTGACGCCCGTAAGGAGGGGCGGTGGATATTCTACCGTCCAGCCGATGACGACTCCCCCATCGAGGCC
>CAZFKF010001284.1:0-2128 GCA_964518805.1 uncultured Planctomycetaceae bacterium
GAGGAGCTTGATGGCTTCCACGACGATCACGTTTTGTCCGGCACGCTGCACCAGGCCGCCGAGGTGTATTACCAGCGGGCGTGTTACCAGGCCGAGGCGGCCCGGGTCTTCGTGCCCGTGGCGCTCACCCTGGCCATTGGCGGCGTGGCTACGGTGATGTACGCCTTGCTGGTGCTGGGGAGTTGGTTTTCCGTTCTCAATGGCCTGAGCTACGTGAGTTGAGCGATGGCGCGTTTTGAATACACGGCGGTCGATCGTTACGGCGAGTTGCGTACGGGTGAGGTCGAGGCCTCCGGACTCGAAGAGGCCCGCGCGAAGATTGCCGAACTGGGACTCCAGGCAGGGGACGCGGTCATCGAGCCGGCGTCCGAGAAGGCGGCGACCTCGGGTCGGTTGTCGTCGGCCGAGGCCACCCAACTCGGCAGCCAAATCGCCGACCTGGCCAAGGCGGCGTTGCCGCTCGGACCGGGTCTGCGGGCCATGGCCGAGGAATTTCCCGGCCGGAGCGCACGCCGGGTGCTGCTGCGATTGGCGGATCGGCTTGACGCGGGCATGTCGCTGGAAGCGACCCTGGCCGCCGAAGGCACGCGCGTTCCCGACCACCTGCGCTGCCTGCTGGAGGCCGCCGCGCGAAGCGGCCGATTCGCCCATGTCGTGGACGAACTGGTATCGCTGGAGCGGAACCGGAGCGAAGTGCGAAACCGCTTGCGGCTGTTGTTCGCCTATCCGATGTTTGTATTCGTGGTCATCCTCGGCCTGTACGGCTTCAGCCTCTACATCGTGCCCCAGTTCGCCAAGTTCTATCAGGATTTCGGGGCCGAATTGCCTGTCCTCACCAGGTTCATGCTGGCGGCATGCTCTCCGATTGCGGGCCTCGCCGTGTTCGCGTGCGTCGGAATCTGTGTCACAGTGCTGCTGATGGCCGTCGGCGGGCGTTCGCGGGTCGCGGGGTTGCAACGCGTGCTGTACTGGCTGCCGTTTGTGGGACCGATCTGGAGATTTCGCGGCCTGGCCGAGTTCTCGCGTCTGACTCGGCTGTTGTTGGAACTCGACGTGCCTTTGCCCCTGGCCCTGCGGGCCGTGGCCAGCGGCCTGTGCGAGGGCGACCTGCGCGAGGCCTCGCGGAGCATGGCGGAACTGGTCGAGGCCGGCATCCCGCTCTCCGATGCGGTCGAACGACTGCGGCCGTTCCCGGCCACGTTCGCGCCGATCCTCCGTTGGGGCGAGCAGACCCCGGCGCTGGCCGAGGCGTTTCGCGGCACGGCCGAAATGTGCGAGGGGAGATTCCGCTTTCAGGGCGTGTTCGCCGACACCATCGTGCTGCCAGTGATGGCAATCGTGGTGCTGTTCATCGGAGGCATCTCCATTGTGGCGTTCATCCTGCCTCTGATCGGCTTGATCCAGAAACTGTCGTAAGAGACCCAAGGACGCGTGAGACCATGTTGTTTGCCGTGGACGAAGGACTGGTGTTGATGGTGGTGGGAGGCCCCCTGTGGGTCCTCTTTGGAATCGTGATCCTCTGGGTCCTCGGGATGTTGCCCGCCTCGGATGTGCCCTTGAGGCGGAGCCTTGGGCGGTCGTTCTTTCTCGTATTGGGATGGCTGTTCATCGTCCTTGGACTGCTGGCCTCGCTCAGCCTCCTGGGCGTGGTGATCCTGGTCATCATCGCGATGATCGTGGTTCGGGCCCAACGGACAAGGCAGCAAACCATGCTGTGGACCTTGGCGGTCGCCGCCGAGCGATCGATCCCGCTGTATCCGGCCATCGAGGCCGTTGCTCGGGAACGCTCGGGACTTGCCGCCCAGGAAGTTCGCGCACTGGCCCGCCTGGTCCAGGAAGGCATCCCTTTGCCCCAAGCCCTGGCAATCGTCGGCCGGATGGTGCCCGAGGACGCCTTGGTTCCGATCCAGGTGGGCCAGGAACTCGGGGCGCTGCCCGAGGGACTGCGCCTGGCCACCTCGCCGTCGGGTTGGCAGCAACTGGTGTGGGACCAAACGGCCGGCAAGCTTGCCTATCTCAGTTGGCTGCTCTTGTTCTTCCCCGGGATCATCGTCTTCATGATGCTGAAGATCGCCCCGGCATATCAGAAGATCTTCGTCGACTTCGGCATGGAATTGCCGACATTGTC
>CAZFKF010001285.1:0-2125 GCA_964518805.1 uncultured Planctomycetaceae bacterium
CTTGCGTTCGCCTTCCCGCACCTCCACCAATTTTTTCTCTTTGTCCGTGTTATCGGTGCGGAGGGTATCGGCCTCGGTTTTCAGGGCGGCGGCGACATCGCGGGCCGCTTTGCGCTCGGCATCGCGTTCGGCCACGAGCCGGTCGAACTGGGCCTGCAGTTCCTTCTTGGCGTCCTGCTCCTTCTTGAGCTGCGCCTGGAACCCGGTGTCCGGCTTCATCACCTCTTCGCGCCAATTCTTGTGCGTGGCATAGACCGCCACGGCGAAGGTCATGAAGACCAGGGCGAAGAGCGCAATCAGAGCGGTTAGAATCTTACCGACCAAATTCATGGAACGACCTTTCCTGGTACCGCGACTGGGGCGCGGAGGTCCACCACGAGAGCCCACCCGACATTACTGTCCTGTTAGTATAACTTCGCCCAAATTACGATGTCAATCAAGTCGCCGTAAGCCGGCGAGTTTGCGCGAAGCAGGAAAAATGGGGCCGCCTCCAGGCGACGCCCATCCAGCCCACGGCCGTGGCGCGTAAGATATTATATACCAAAGACTAACAGCTCAAGTGGATGGATGGCACTGAGCTCATGGAGATAAAGCCGGGCGCGCAAGGTGAAAACAGCGGAAACGAGTATTTTTCGTCCAAGTGGAGGATTCAACGTTTGACCGGCTTTTGACGGCGACTTGCCAGTCCGCTCGCCGCCAATACGACGCAAGCCGTCAGGCAAACGCCGGCAAACCAATCGCCGTACGCAAGGTAACCGCTTGAGCGATGACTCGCTGCGACGGAGGCCACGAGAACATCGGTGTCTCTGCGGCGACCTTGCTGGCGGATCACGCCGTTGGCGTCGATCCACGCCGAGAACCCCGTGTTGGCTGCGATCAATAGCGGCTTGCGGCATTCGACCGCGCGAAACACGCCGCACACCAGGTGCATGTCCAATTCGCTCGAGCCCCAGAACCAGCCGTCGTTGGTGAGATTGACCAGCACGTCAGGCTCTTCGCCCCGCTCGGTCAATTCCCGGACCTGTCGACGGATGACGTGCGGCAGAACCGTCTCGTAGCAGATGTTGGGCGCAATCCGCAGGCCGGCCACCGGAAACGACACGGCGTGTTCCCCAGCGGCGATAAGGCTCGGCACCGGCGTGAATCGCCGGAGCCACGGGAACTCATCCGACCATGGTACGTATTCGCCGAAGAGAACCCGGTGCATCTTATCATAACGGCCTACGATGGTCCCATCGCGGGCAACCATCGCTGCGGAGTTGAAGATCTGCTCGTCGCCGTCCCCGAGGACCACGGTGCTGACGCCCAGCAAGAGCGGCGTGTCGAGCTGCTTGGCCAGGTTTTCCATGGGCCAACGACTCCTCGCCGTCACCTCGCGCAGCTCCCGTTGAAAATCCTCTTGAGAGTAGCTGCGGAACCGAGGTTGCTGCGATTTCCACTCCTCCGGCATCCGCGTATTGGGCCCCTCGACATACAGAACTTGCGGAAACATGGTTTCGGGCCAAACGATCAGATCCAGCGGAGCGTTCTCCGATGCGGCCCGGCGCGAAAGCCCGACATATTGATCCAACAGGTAGCCGCGCTGCTTCGGATCGTACTTCATCTCGATGTCGATCGAGCCCTGAATCAACGCGATCCGCGCGGTCGGGGTGGGCTCTTGCGTTGCGGTCGTGATCTGGGAGTAACCATATGCCAGAACGGCTGCAAGAGTCGCCGCCGCAGGCAGAAGCGGCCATACAGCGGGCCGGCGGCTCTCGCACGGAAGCATCCGCGCCAAGCACGCGGCAACGGCCATGACCACGAAACTCACGCCGTATGCGCCCGTGATGTCGCTCATCTGGATCAGGCCAATCCAGTGATACTGCGTGTGCCCCAGACTGGCCATGGTGAAGCCGGTGAGAAGGTGCGCCCGGGCCAGTTCCAGCCCGGTCCACACGATCGGCGCCGCGACGACGACCGACACGCGGAAGCGGTGTACGGCGATGCGCGTCAGGCCGACGAACACCGGCAAATGCAACGCCAAGTAACCCGACAAAGCGATCCATCCGATGCTTGTCGCCGGATGCGGCAATCGCAGCCAATGGAGGGCAGCCATCCAGAAGAGGAATCCGACCAGGCTGAGGAC
>CAZFKF010001286.1:0-2123 GCA_964518805.1 uncultured Planctomycetaceae bacterium
CTAACGCAGCGTTGGTCGCGGCGGGCGTCGTGGTTCAACTGCCCGGCGGGACGCGCGAAGAATTCCGGGGCCAGTATACGGAATCATCGGAAGACGAAACGAGTTGCGTATACCGTCCCCGGAACCCCCCTCCTCTGCTTCCGTGACGGCACGGTGGGAGTGATTCTTCCGGTCGGCTCGCGACAATGCCTCCTGGCGATCAATTTCGGCGGCGGGGCGAGCGGGATCGACATGATCGACGGGCGCCGGGCCGACCAGAACGACAGCGCGGTCCCCGGATCGCTGGCCAACGACCGCCGCTTCACGCTGGAAATCTCCGCGCGACCCGGTCGCGACGAGACCTCGATCACGACGACCCTCGATGGCCGGCCGTCGGTCTTTTTTTCGCGGGTCCGCCTCCTCGTTGGCCTTGCACAAGGAATGGTCGATCGGCGCTCACACCACGATCGGGCTGGCCGCCCAGTCCGACGTGGTCTTTCACCGCATGGAAGTCAGAGCGAAACCGGCCGGTCAGTGACCCGACCCGCCGCATCGCACGGTGGCAGGCACACTCCATGTGCCGTCCGCTGCGGCACACGGAGTGTGCCCGCTAGTTCCATTGCTTCGCCCATCCTCAATGGAGCCGGAGCGTGAAGGAGGTCGCGTCGTTCGGCAGGTAGGGGAGTTTCACCTGCGCCGAGGCCTTGCGGAAGAGTTGGGCCGCGCTGCCATGGGCTTCGACCGTATAGGCCTGCCAGGGTAGGTCAGAGAACGTGAACTGTCCTTTGAGATCGGTCTTCCTCTTGTGAGCGGTCCCCACGAGTTGCACGTCGACGAAAGGCACGGGAACGTCGACCAGCAAGATTCGCTGCACCACTTTGCCCTGAATGCTCTGGCGCAAAGGAGGCGTATCCATGGGCAAAGTGATTCCCATCCGGTCGGCCTGCGCGACAACGGCCCGCTTGAAAAACTGGAATTGGAGATACGTCTTGCGCCGCGCCCAACGAAACGCCGTATCAAAGACCACCCGGGGGAGGCGGGCCTGATCGACCAGGACCACCACGAAGTTGACGTAGTGGTCTTCCTCGATCACGGTGGTCTTCAGCGCGACCTTGATCGCCTCTGGATCCAGGGGTTCGGCCCCCGGACTGCTGCGAGGCCATGCCAGAAAGACGCTGACAACACAAGCCGTGACGGCAGAAGCCCTTACGAACATCGAAGCCAGCCCTCAGGGACGAGAGAACGCGCGGAGTTGGGCATTGAAGAATAGGCCGGACGCTTGTAGCCAATTCGTCGATCGGCTGCAAGTCCGGTTATCGCGCTTTCTCCGGCCGGTCGCTGCCGCGCTGAGAAGGGGTATGGAACGGCTGGGAAATGACCGGGATCTCGATCAGCGGCGTGGGCCGCTTCTCGCTGCTGGCGTAGAGCGTCTTTCCATCCTGGCCGAAGCAGATCGATTCGCCCTGGACGCGAAACGGAATAGCGATTTCGCGCGGCGGCCGGGCAAACGCTTGAGCCCAGGTGTCCTTTCCCTCGCGGATGTACTCGAACGCGTTGCCATAGGTCAGGACCACGGCCCTGCGCCCGTCTGGCGAGGCCGTCATGCCCGTAACCTGTCGGAGTTCCATCGTCCCGATCCGCTTGGCCACCAAGGCCGTCTTGGGCGGCGCCTTGGGATTCACCCCGTGATCGTCCTTCGGCCAGGCAAGGGCATACGCGGAACAGACGCGCGCGTTTTCTTTGCTCACCAAGAGAATGGTCTTGTCCGTCGGGTCGACCGCGACAGCCTCGCAATTTCGGTGGTCGTCCTCGAAAGAGAAGTAGATCGTGCGCAGGACGGGAACGGTCGAGACTGTCACGCCGCGTTGCGGGTCGCATGGCGGCTCTTCGATGCAGTGGAGCATGTGGACCGTGGCGGCCATGCCGTTGTTGCCGGTGTCCGCCAGCAGCAGATAGGGCTTCCCGTCGGCGGTGAAGGACGCCATGTCTTCCCAATCGCAGTTCGACACGCCAGCCAGGAGACAAGAGCCCAGGTCGCGCCCCTTGAGGTCGAACAGATAGATGCGGGCCTCGTCGCCCGAGTCGTTGTGCGCCCAGAACAGGCCCGGTTGGCGTTGCGAACACGCCATTCCGCTCAGTTCGCC
>CAZFKF010001287.1:0-2121 GCA_964518805.1 uncultured Planctomycetaceae bacterium
GGATCGAGTTGCCGTTCGAATGGATCGCCCCCGACCAGGAGCAGTGGTGGACGGCCGACAGCCGCCGGGGCGTCGATGTGCCGCTGGGGCGCGCCGGCGTAACGAAGCTCCAGAACATGCAACTCGGCAAGGGGACTTCGCAACACGTGCTGATCTGCGGGAAGACCGGCTCCGGAAAATCGACCTTGCTGCACGTGCTAATCGTCAACCTCGCCTTGCGCTACAGCCCCGATGAGATTGAACTCTACCTCGTCGATTTCAAGAAAGGGGTCGAATTCAAGGCCTACGCCGAGCATGGGTTGCCGCACGCGCGAATCATCGCCATCGAGAGCGAACGCGAGTTCGGCCTCAGTGTGCTCGAACGCCTGGACCAGGAACTGCGCGAACGCGGCGACCTGTTCCGCGAGCGGAACGTGCAGGACATCCACGGTTTCCGTTCGGCCGAACCGGACCGCCGCATGCCGCGGATCCTGCTGGTGGTCGACGAATTCCAGGAGCTGTTCGTCGAGGACGACCGCATCGCCCAGACGGCCATGCTGCTGTTGGACCGGCTCGTGCGGCAAGGGCGGGCCTTCGGGATCCACGTCCTCTTGGGGTCGCAGACCCTGGCCGGGGCCTATTCCATCCCGCGGGCCACGATCGGGCAAATGGCCGTGCGCATCGCTTTGCAGTGCAGCGAGTCCGACGCGCACCTCATCCTCAGCGAAGAGAACACCGCGGCCCGCCTCCTCGGCCGGCCCGGCGAGGCAATCTACAACGACGCCAACGGCCTCTACGAAGGCAATCACCCGTTCCAGATCGTGTGGCTTTCGGACAAGGAGCGCGAAGAGTATCTGGTCCGCTTGCGCGAGTGGTCGGGCAGGCGTGCCTACGCAGCCCCTCCGGCGATCGTGTTCGAGGGCAACCGTCCGGCCGACCCTCGCGAGAACCTCGCCCTGTGCGCCCGGATTGCCGAGCCGGCGTGGTCCGGGCAGAGCCTCTCGGCCCGGGCCTGGATCGGTGCGCCGGTGGCCATCCGCGAGCCGACCGCCGTGGAGTTTGCGCGGCAAGGCGGATCGCACCTGTTGATCGTGGGCCACCAGGAGGACATGGCGGTGGGAGTCCTGGCCACGGCGATGATCGGGCTGGCGTCGCAACACTCACCCGTTGGGCCCGAAGGGGCGCCCGGCGCTCGGTTCTACGTCCTCGACGGCATGAAGCCCGACGCGGTCCAAGGCGGACTCTGGCGCCGGCTGGCGGCGGCCATGCCGCACGCCATGAGGATCGCGGCGCCGCGGGAAGCTTCGGCCGTGATCGCCGAAATCGCCGAGGAATTGGCCCGCCGCGAGAAGGCGGGCCAGGAGTACGATCCGCCGATCTACCTGGTGGTGTACGACGTGAGCCGGTTTCGCGACCTGCGCAAGCGGGACGACGATTACGGCTTCTCGCGGTACGACGAGAACGCCCCGCCCGACCCGGCCCGGCAGTTCCGCACCATCGTTCACGAAGGCTCGGCCATGGGGATCCACGTCTTGATCTGGGCCGACAGCTACAACAGCGTCACGCGCACGTTCGACCGGCAATCGCTGGAGGACATCGAGATGCGGGTCTTGTTCCGCATGAACGCCAGCGATTCAAGCAGCCTGATCGACACCCCGGCGGCCAGCCTGCTGGGGCCGTATCGGGCGATCTACGACGACCGCGGCCAGGGCCTCTCGGAGAAATTCCGCCCCTACGGCCCGCCGAGCGACGCCTGGCTCGATAGGGTGAAGGGCCAATGGTACGCCCACGCCTCCGCTCGATCCTGACTCCGCGAATCACTTCGACCGGTAGACGTGCAATTCGGCCACGAGCGGGTTGATGGTCGTGTCGAGCACTTCCAGTCGCACGAATTGCGACGTAACCGGAGCGAAACTTGTCGAGAAGCGCTCGCCGATGCGGGGGCCTTCGCAGATCGTCGTCCAGCGGCCCTCCTGCTTGGCCTGGAGCCGGAACCCGCGGATGCGATCGTAACGTTCGTGGATCTCGGCCGCGTCGAAGGTGCATGGCTTGCCGAGGTCCACCTCCACCCGGGCCGACTTGATGTTCGGGGCGAACGTCCATCCGCGCTCCGGATCCCCGTCGACGGCAAACGCCGGCCTG
>CAZFKF010001288.1:0-2120 GCA_964518805.1 uncultured Planctomycetaceae bacterium
TATGATAGAGTTCGTAAGGATACGCTAAGCAACCACGATGATGAGGATCGTTATGCCTATTCTGTCGGAGGAGACAAGCCTCTATCCTGAGGATCTCTTGGACGAGCCGATCCAATTGGATTCTTCTCGTCGCTGGCGGGCCTTGCACACGAAGCCACGTCAGGAGAAGGCGATCGCAAGGAATATGTTCGCCGCCCAGATTCCGTTTTACCTGCCGCTGGTGAAGCGGCATCTGGTATATCGTGGGCGACGCATGGCCTCATACGCACCGTTGTTTCCGGGGTATGTCTTCCTGTTCGGGTCGGAGGAGGAGCGGCAAATCGTATTGGCAACCCATCGCGTCGCGAATGTGCTTTCCGTGGACGACCCCGAACGCCTGTGTTTCGACTTGCGACAGATTCGTCAATTGATCCGCGCGGACGTGCCGCTGACCATTGAAGCCCGTCTGGTGCCGGGCACCCGCGTGCGGGTTCTTCGTGGGCCGTTCAGCGAACTTGAAGGGATCATCCTGAAACGCCGAGGCAAGACCCGATTGCTGGTCGCTCTCAACTTTCTGCAGCAGGGAGCGTCGGTGGAGGTTGAGGACTACTTGCTGGAACGCATCGGACGCGGGTGAGACGGAACTTGACGAAAGCCATGGTCAAGGCTGGCGGTCCAGGTCCTTGAGGGCGTTGCGAGCCTCTGCTGCCAACGCCTGATACTTGGCCTTCTCCGCGGCGTCGGTCACTTCCTTAGCTCTCTCGTCCGCCAGAGTGGCGGCACGATTCAACTGCACCCTCGCCAAAGGGTACTGCTTTAAGCCGGTATAATCGCGACCCAGGTGAAGAAACACGAGAGGTTCTTTGGCATAACGTTTCGACGCCTGGTCGAAGAGTTCGGCCGCTGCACGGAATTGCCCTTTGCTGCGATAGACCGTGCCCAGCGTATCCAAGTATTCGAGCGGCAGTCTGTCGCCCGACAGAGGCTTGTCGCCGTAGTGGCCCCATCGCAAGCGTTCCGCCATAGCCAGGGCGCCTTCGAAGTCGCCGCGTTCCTGCAAGAGGGTCGCGAGGTTGTTCACTGCGACAAAATCGTACGGAGACGATTCGACCAGCGATCGATAGACCTCGATGGCCTGATCGACGCAACCGCGCCGAAGGGCCGGGGACTTGGCTTGGCGACTCCGCGCAGCGTAGGTCTGAGCCAAGATCGATTGGGCTGTTGCGAGCCCGCTCTGGTGGCTTGGATCGGCGAGCTTCTTCGCCAGCGCTTCGCCGCCTTTGGCCCAGGTCTCCGCCCGGTCGAGATCACCAACATCCAGGAAGCCGGCCGCGGTACCCAAGGTGACTGCCAGTTGCGGGTCGCTGATGTCCTCTTCGGCGCTGTCCTCCTCTTCGGAGTCCTCATGCGCTGGAGCGTCCAAATGCGCCGGCGTCTTTACGGCGGAACCAGGCGATTCTTGGCTGAATCGTGGTGGCGTGGCTTTCAGCGTTGTCTCCGCCCACTGAACCGCCTCTTCGGCGCGGCCCTGAATCGCCAGCAAGCGGACCAGAGTCCCCGCCGTGTCCGCGGCCTGTGGCGAACGATCCAGCCACAGCCGAATCCACCGCGTAGCACCTTGGTAGTCGCGCGCGTTTTCCAGAATCCTCGACATGCCCAAATACCCCAGCGACAGGTCGGAGTGCTTGGCGGTCAATTCTTGATAGATGGCCTTCGCCTGTTCGGTCTTTCCCATATGCTCCAGCGCCATGGCCCTGCACCACAATCCTTCCGGTTGGGCCGGAGATAGTTGTTGCAGACGATCTGCGTGCTTGAGACCAGCGTCCCAGTCTCCTTCAGCCATGGCCAACTGACAGGCCGTGAGCCGGAGTGTTGGATCGTCCGGCGCCGCCTCAACGGCGCGCTCGATCTCCTTACGAGCGAGGTCGGAACGCCCTGCGGCCAACCACGCGGAGACGAGGATGTACCGCGCCAGCGACGGGTCTTCCGACCTGGCCTTGAGCGTCTCTTCGAGACGTTTCAGGGCGCCTTCCATTCCCTGCTCACCATAGACGTTGTTAATGAGGAAAGCGATGTCGCTGAAGGTCATAAGCAAAGCCGGATCGTCCGGTCGTTCCTTCAGCAACTCCGCGGCGAGGGCG
>CAZFKF010001289.1:0-2120 GCA_964518805.1 uncultured Planctomycetaceae bacterium
CGAACGGCAAGCGGTAGTTGATCGGGGAATAGCTGCTGAGCGTCACGTGCGCCAGCACCGAGCCACTGGTGCCGCACCAGTTCCCGTAGTTACGGAACGGCCAGTCCCAGCCTTGCCCGGCAAAGGTATCGTAGTTCGGGTCCCAGCGGCTCCGCTCTCCGAAAAACAGCGTGTTGCTGGTACCGTCCGTAATGTCACCCAGTCGCGCGGGCTGTTGGTCGGGCTGGGGCTTCGAGTTGGGCCCCACGTGGAAGAATATCCCGTCCGCCATCAGATACCCCGAGGCGGGATGATAGGACCTGGTTCCGCCGTTTCCCGCGTAGCTGGTGACCTTGATGTAACGGTCTGTGGCCATTCCCCAAACGTGGTGGTCGTAATACAACGGGTTCTCACTCTCCGGCTCCGACGGGCAAAGCAGGTTCGGCCCTAAGGCTGACAAGGCCTGGAGTCCCCCATTGAAAACGCTCTCGGGGTCGCCGACGGCCCACTGTCCGCGAAGACTCACCTTCTCGATATAGGGCAGGAGATGCACGAACAGGCTCACGCCAGCGTATCGCGCCGTCGGAGTGGGATAGTGCCGCGTGAACACGATTGCGGGCGGAAACGAACGCACCGTGTCGTGATAGTTGTGCGCGGCCAAAGAAATCTGCTTGAGCGCGTTCGTGCAGTGGATTCGACGGGCCGCCTCGCGGGCGGCCTGAACCGCGGGCAGCAGCAAGGCAACGAGAATCCCGATAATCGCAATCACGACAAGCAGTTCCACCAAAGTGAACCCCGACCTGAAGCGTGTGCGAATCATGACAACACGACTCCGTGGAACGAAAGACGAGATGATGTCGCTTTCAGTCCCGTTTGGCGTTCTCGCTTCTTGCCAAGGCCCTGCGGGCGTCAGAAAGGAGCTTGCAGATCGCTCGATGATAGTTCTCCAACGTCTCGATCCAGTGCCCGAGGCACTCCCTGCCTTCCGGCGTGAGACGGTACGACTTCCTAGCCGGGCCGCGCTCCGAGATCTCCCAAGAGGAAACGACGAAACCCCGCCCTTCCAGGCCGCGGAGCACGCGGTAGACCCCCGTCCGGTCCGGCCGGTCGCCGGCGAGAATCGGCGTTTGCGCCGCCTCCTGCACGATGCGATAGCCGTGGAGCGGGCCCTTGGCGAGGATCATCATGACCACTGGGTGCATGAGCTTTCCCAAGCTGCTGCCGTGGCAAGGGCAGTCGTCAAAACGCGCTCGGCGATTCACACTTCTAGCAGACATAATCTTCTACCTCTTGCAAGACAGCGTACGTTCCGGCACCCGGGGTGTCAAGCATTGCGGGACGCGGGGGCCAGGCGGCCCGGAATAGCCGCCTGGCCGCCCGCGAACCCCATCAGAAATTGCCCACCGCCTCGTTGCCGCTTCGCGTGGCCAGGGCGTGGTAGACCGCCGTTTCGATCGTCTGCGGGATCAGACGGACCGAGCCGTCGGCCGAGAGGAAATTCGTTCCGCTCGGGTGGAAGCTACTGAAGTTGTGGAAGTAGTGGACCGGTTCGAGTTCGGAATTGGGCGGGTAGGTGGCTACGCCGACTACTCGGGCCGGACCGTGCTGGCCGCCCGTCACCACGCCGACCCACGTCGACGGGGCCAACTTCGAGCACCGCTCCCCGACGACAAGCGTGTTGCTCAGCCCGTCGGTAATCTCGGCGAAACGCACGCCGCGGTTCAGGAAGAACGCGCCGTTGCCCTCGCATTGGCCGTTGATTCCGGCGCCGGCCGCAATATGGATGTCGACCGTGCCGAACATCCCGATGTAGTTGCCCGTGGCCAGTTCAACGGGAGAGAAGCTTCCTGGCCCCACGTAGGGACCTCCCCCTTCAAGAACAAAGGTCTTGCCGCCGACGTCCGAGGGGCAGTGGAATGTGTTGATGGGGAACACGCGGGCCTCGGCGTTAGCCGGATCGGTGACGGGAAGCTCGAAGTGGACGAGGTTCTTATACGCCGCGCCCTGCTCCATATAAGGCAAGACGCGGGCGGCCCACCCCCAACCGGGCAGCCCAAACCAATGGGGTAACCCCGTACTCGGATCGCGACCGATCCATCCTGCCGGAAGCTGGTTGTTGATGTCGTGGTACATGTGCAGGG
>CAZFKF010001290.1:0-2120 GCA_964518805.1 uncultured Planctomycetaceae bacterium
AGATCGAGGCGGCTCAGAAGGCCGAGGTTGTCTGCGTTGCCCCGGCTACGGCCAATCTGCTTGCCAAGGCCGCGTGCGGGCTGGCCGACGACCTATTGAGCACCGTCCTCTTGTCGTTCGCCGGTCCGATGATTCTCGCCCCGGCCATGAACGTCGAAATGTGGCGCAAGCCTCCCGTTCAGCGCAACGTCGCGCAGCTCGTTGCCGACGGGTTCACGATCGTCGGTCCCGAAGAAGGCTACCTGAGCTGCGGCACGATCGGCGCCGGACGCATGGCCTCGCCGGAGACGATCTTCGACGCCATTGCCGGGGCGTTGGAGAAAGTCAGCGGACCGCCAAATGCGGATGGTGGAGGACCTTAGGGGGACCGAAAGTGACTCGCGGCGTTTTCGCGGCGTGGTTTCGGTTGACACGGCGATCTTGCCAGGAGTCCTCGACCCGCTCTGGGCGGATCGCCATTTGTTCCCTCCTCAGCGGTCTCGCCAGCATGGCACGAATCCTCATCACTTCCGGTCCGACGCGGCAGTATCTCGACCCCGTCCGCTACTTGACGAACGCTTCGAGCGGACGGATGGGCTGCGCATTGGCCTCCGCGGCTCTGGCGGCCGGCCACCACGTGGTGATCGTCAGCGGGCCGATCGACATGGACTATCCGCGCGGCGCCGAGGTGATTCCCGTGGTGTCGACCGAGGAGATGCTCGGCGCGTGCCAAGAGGCTTTCCCGCCGTGCGACGGCCTGATCGCGGCTGCGGCCCCTTGCGACTACCGACCGATCCAAGTCGCCGGGCACAAGCTTCGCAAGACAGGGGGGCCGCTGCGCATGGAACTGGTCGAAACGCCCGACATCGTGGCGACGCTTGCCAAGACGAAGGGCGATCGCTGGATGGTCGCGTTCGCCCTCGAGACGGAGGACAAGCGCATGCGGGCCCTTCAGAAGTTGGAACGCAAGAAGTGCGACCTCATCGTGCTCAACGGCCCTGCCTCGATCCACGGTCCGAATACCGAGGCCGAAATCATCGATCCGCAGGGACTGGTGCTGGCCTCTCTTTCCGGGCGCAAGGAAGATGTGGCCCGGCAGATTCTGAACGCCATTGACGTGCACCTGATTCGCCGCCCCCGGAAGGCATTCGCATCCGAATAGTCCCCGCCGGGGCGACGGCTGAGCCATCCTCGGCTTCGGGCACGGAGACCCGGTTCGGCAGCGGGGGCTTCGTGCTGACGCGAAGAACGCGCTCGAAGATTCGCGTGGCGAAGGGCATCAGGCCGGTTCGGATGATGGCGACCCAGAGCGGGTCGAGTTTGATCCAGGCCACGTTGTATGCGATCCGCTTCAACGCTCCCGGAAGTCCCACGGAACGGCTCAGGATCGAGGCATACGTGCCGAACTCACGGGTCGCACGTTTGTGACCGGCTTCGAGTTGCTCGGGCGTCATTCGGCTAGGGCGGAAGACCGCGTGGTCCGTGTCGTAGAAGGCCCAGTTGCGATGCAGAATCCGCCCCTCGGCTTCCAGACGATCGAAGGCCCGCGTGCCGGGAAGCGGAGTGAGGATGTGGAAGGTGGCCGTGAGGATCTTGTTCTCCACGGCGAACTCCAGAGTGCGCTCGAAGACGTCGGGGCCGTCGCAGTCGAACCCGAATACGAAGCTGCCGTTGATCATGATACCCGATTCGTGCAGCGCGCGGCAGGCTTGGGCATAGTCGGTCGCGGCGTTGACCGGCTTGTTGTTGCCTCGCATGTTCTCAGGAGAAAGCGACTCGAAGCCGACGAAGAGGCTGCGGCAACCGGCCTCGTAGGCCTCGTCGAGATAGCGGCGGTCTCGGGCCACGTCGAGCGATCCCGCGGCCTGCCAGACAATTCCCGAACCGCGAAGCACGTCGAACAAGGCCCGAGCGTGGCGACGGTTGGCCAGGAGATTGTCGTCAAGAAAGAAGACGAGGCGGTCGTCGAACGTGGCCAACTCGCGTTCCAACTCCGGGATCGGCCGCGGCTCGTAGTACTTCGGTCCCCAAAAACTACTCTTGTAGCAGAAGTCGCACGCGTGCGGGCAGCCGCGCGACGCGACCATCGTATGGCGGATCAGGTAGGCCCTGGGATTCATCAGGTCGCGGCGGGCGATGGG
>CAZFKF010001291.1:0-2114 GCA_964518805.1 uncultured Planctomycetaceae bacterium
GCAGTGTCAAGGCACGGACTGGGCGGAGTCGAAGCGTTCTTCTTCTCCGGAGGGCCGGAAGAAGCAGCGGCGCCGCTCGGCGGCGACTGGCCGCCGTCGGACGACTGCGGGCGACTCGCGTCGACAAGCCCTTGCTGCGTGCCCACGGCCCGCTGGACCAGGCTCGGATACGGCACCACCGCGCGGTACATCGCGTTGAACTTCTCGACCGTCTCGCTCTGCGTCCGCACCGCCTCGGCCGGCTTGCCGGCGTGGAAATGGCCCACCGCCGCGCCGATCGATCGGCCGGCGTCGTCGGCCATCGATTGCAGTTGGGCGATGGCCTTCCTCACTTCTTCGGGCACGGGGGTCGGAGCTGTGGCGCTTGCACCGCCGGGCGGCGTGGCGGCCGGGGCCTGCTGGGCAGCCTTGCTGAGCGTGGCTTCGATCTTCTCCTTGAGAGGACCAATCTCCTCGCCCAGCTTGCTTTGCTCCACTCCGGCGGCCCGCTGGGCCTCGCGGCGCTTGGGCGAGTCGTCGGCCTTGACCAGGGCCTGGGCGGCGGTGCGCAACGCCCGTTGCTTCTCCTCCAGCATCTGAAGGTAGGCAGCCAGATCCGTCTCGTCGCGTTGCTTCTTGCGGTCGGCCTGTTCCCACAGCGACTCCATGGACTTGATCCACAAGCGGATCAGTTCGAGGTTGTGCCGGGCGTCGGCGTGGTCCTTGTCTAACCGGAGGCAGTCGCGAAAATGCCCCACGGCCTGGGCCAGATCGGCCAGGCCCGCTTTGCGGATCTCGGGCGAGGCCGTTTCGGGGTGCTTGCCAAACGCTTGCTTCGCCTTGGCCGCGGCCAGGCAACCGAGGTTGTACCGGGCACGGACTGCCAGATCCGTGTCGGGTGAAAGGGCCGCCTTGTGCAGCAGTTCGACGGCCTTGGCCGCGTCGCCTTGGCCGGCCAAAGCCATGGCGCGGTCGAATGCGATCCGCAGATCGTCCGGCCGTGCGACGTCGGCCTCCTGAAAGGCGGTCGCCGCCTGAGCGTAATCGCCCGAGCGGTAGGCTGCGATCCCTTCGCGGACCTTCTCGGCCGCTTCACGCGTCCCGGCTTGTGCCAGACAAGGAACCAACGCCGCGATGGCCGCCAGCAGGATCGTAAGGTGGGCCAAGCGCAACGCGGGCCCACCGGAAGCATCGCTTTCCGACCGAGGCGATTCCGGTGGGCCCGCGTTGCGCTTGGCCCACCCTGCAACTCCGCGGCGGACGGCACACGGAGTGTGCCTGCTACGTTGGATCATGGGGACGCCTCCCGATAGCTGGCCACGCTCATCTCCAACAGCAACAAGACCACACCCAGGCACACGAACCACTGGAATCGCTCGCGGAATCGCTTCCGTTTCTCGGCCTGGTATTCGCCGCGGGTCAGTCCGGCGAGGTGATCGGCGTAGACCTGGCCGAGATCGTAGGCTTGCGTGCCGGCGGGAATGTACGCGCCGCCCGTGGTCAAGGCGATCTGCTTGAGCAGTTGGTCGTTCAGCTTCGACCATTTCTCCTGCCCCTGGTCCTGCAAGTAGGTCAACTGGCCCGAGGGTTCGCGAAGCGGAATCCGGGCCCCCTCGCGCGAATCGCCCAGCCCGACGGTGAAGATCTTGATGCCTCGTTCGGCCGCCTGCTTGGCCGCGTCTTCGGCGTACGAGTCCTGATCTTCGCCGTCGGTGATTAGGACCAGGACCTGGCTCCGATCGCGCGAGGGGGGCATGGCTTCCAGAGCCTTGCGGATTGCGTCGCCCACCAGCGTGCCGCCGCGGGGGGCGCTGCGTACGTCGACCTCGTCGAGCACCATGCGGAAAAAGCCCTGGTCGTTGGTCAACGGGACCTTGACGACCGGCTTGCCGGCGAAGACGATCAGCCCCACGCGGTCGCCCGCCAGGTGCGGCAACAGGTCGCGCACGTCGGACCTGGCCCTTTCCAACCGGTTGGGCAGCACGTCCTCGGCAGTCATCGAGCGGGAGACATCGAGCAGGACGAACAAATCTACGCCTCGCTGCTTGACGGTCTCGGTATAGACGCCGAACCGCGGCCGCGCCCCGGCCACGATCAGCAGCCCCAATCCCACCAGAAGCAGCGTTCCTTTGACC
>CAZFKF010001292.1:0-2112 GCA_964518805.1 uncultured Planctomycetaceae bacterium
GCTCACCAGTTGGTATCCCCGCTGGATGAGTTGCTCGGCCAGCCGGCGGCAATTGCGAGCCACCTGCTGTCCGTATTGACGGAAGGCCTCGGTACCGGCCTCCCTGAAGGCCACCGCCATGGCGGCGATGACGTTCATGTGGGGCCCGCCTTGAAGGCCCGGAAAGACCGCCCGGTCGATCCGCTTGGCAAGATTCAACTTCTTGTCTGGAAAGTACTTCTGCTGATACCGGTCTTCGATCTTGGAGAGAATGAACCCTGCACGCGGGCCGCGAAGCATCTTGTGGCTCGTGCTCGTGACCACGTCGCAATAAGGAACCGGATTCGGATGCACGCCAGCCACGATCAAGCCGTTAATATGGGCAATGTCAGCAACTAGATAGGCATCCACTTCATTGGCGATTTCCGCGAAGCGGTCGTAATGAAAGACCCGCGGATAGGAGGTGCCGCCAACCCAAAGAACTCGCGGCCGCTCGCGACGGGCGATGTCCCGGATCTGGTCGTAATCGAGCATTCCCGTCTGGACATCGGGTCCGTACGGCACCTGAACGTAGTCGCTACCCGAGAAGTTGACTCCCCACCCATGGGTAAGATGCCCGCCGGCGGGAACCGGCATGCCCATAACCTTGCATCCCAGGCTCGCCAAAGCCCGATACGCGGCCTGATTCGCCGGAGAGCCGGAATACGGCTGCACGTTGGCATGTTCGGCCCCAAACAGGGCCTTCGCCCGTTCGATGGCCAGACCCTCGATCTCGTCGACGACTTCGTTGCCTTCGTAGTAGCGAGCTTTGGGATATCCCTCGCAATACTTGTTGGTGAGGATCGAGCCGGTGGCCTCCAACACCGCAAATTGGGCGAAGTTCTCCGAGGGGATCATCTTCAGCGTCGCCGACTCGGCGCAAATCTGCTTGTGCACCAGGGCAGCCAATTCGGGGTCCACCGTCGCCAAGTGTGGACACCGGTCACCAACATTGAGCATACGCGTGGATCCCCGTTCGAGCGTGAAACAGGCTTGAACGTGTTAGCATAACGGCCCTTCACCCAACCGACAACCGGACTGCACCAACAGAGGAGAGACAACCTCTCCGTAAGGAGGATGTAGGGTACTGGAGAGACTTTTCAAGCGTCAGAGAAGCATCCCACTCAGACGGGGCTTGTGCGAACGTTACGAGAGAGCCTGTTTTCGCGACAGCGAGATTCGCCCTCGCTGGGTGTCGGCTTGAAGCACTTTCACGCGGACGATGTCGCCCACCGCCACCACTTCGGACGGGTCCTTGATGAACCGGTGATCGAGTTCGGAGATGTGGATCAGGCCGTCCTGATGGACCCCGACATCGACGAACGCGCCGAATCGGGTGACGTTGGTCACAACCCCTTCGAGGATCATCCCCTCGCGCAGGTCGGCCAACTCGTGGACCCCATCGGCGAACTTGGGCACGCGGAACTCACGGCGCGGGTCGCGCCCGGGCTTCTCGAGTTCGCGGAGGATATCCTCGATCGTGGGCAGCCCGGCTCGTTCGTCGACGAATTGTCGCGGATCGAGCCGTTTGACCGCCGCGTTGCCGATGAGCGACTCGGGTGTTGTGCCGAGGGCCTTGGCCATCCGGCTGACGATCGGGTAGCTCTCGGGATGCACCGCGGAATTGTCCAGCGGCTGCCCCCCGTCGCGGACCCGCAAGAACCCGGCGCTCTGTTGAAATGCCTTGCTCCCCAGACGAGGCACCGAGAGCAGCCCTTCGCGGCTGGCGAATGCGCCGTGGGCGTTGCGATGCTGGAGGATCCCGTCGGCCAGCTTCGGCCCGATTCCGGAGACGTAGCTCAGTAGTTGCGCGCTGGCCGTATTCAGGTCGACACCCACCAGGTTGACGCACGACTCGACTTCGCGATCCAGCGCCTTACGGAGCTTGGTCTGGTTGACGTCGTGCTGATACTGGCCGACACCGATCGACTTGGGGTCGATCTTCACGAGCTCCGCCAAAGGGTCCTGCAAGCGCCGGGCGATGCTGATCGCTCCGCGCACGGTGAGGTCGAGGTCGGGAAACTCGGCCCGGGCCACGTCGCTGGCCGAGTAGACCGAGGCCCCGGCCTCGTTCACACTCACCTTGGCGAGTCT
>CAZFKF010001293.1:0-2109 GCA_964518805.1 uncultured Planctomycetaceae bacterium
CATTCGCATCGCCCTGGCGCCTGTGTCCGTTGTGGCCGGGCTCGGCCTATTCTGCGGAGACCTCTCGCATGAAGTCCTCCATCGCTGCCGGCCCTCGCGACTCTACCTAGTCGATACGTGGCAGGGCGAGGCCTTCCCGGGAGACAAGGACGGCCGGAACATCCGCCACGTCGAGGATATGGTATCCCCTTATCGCAAGCTGCTCGCGGAGCACCTTGCCCGCCGTCCGGAGGTCACGTTGATGCGGGGCCGCAGTGTCGACTGTCTTGGCCAAATGTCCAACGGCACGCTGGATGCGGTTTACATCGATACGACGCATGCCTACGAGGACACGGCCGCGCTACTGGCCATAAGCTGGGAAAAAGTGCGGCCTGGCGGTGTAATTCTCGGCCACGGCTATGATTGTGAAAGCGTTTCCAGTGCTGTGCATGACTTCTGCGCGAGCCACCGTGTCAATCTCGAATGGCTGACGCGCGATGGTTGTCCATCCTTCGGTTTCCGAAGGTCCTGACGCCAAATTCGGAGAGTCACAAATGAACAAGAGCGACTTGATCGTGATTGCCGGAGGAGGCGGATTTATCGCCGGAGCCCTTGCGAGGTCTCTGAAGGAAAAGGGCTTCGCCAGGATCCGTGCCGTGGATATCAAGCCCGTTTACCGGTGGTATCAGGTAGTGGATGGGGTGGAGAACGTTTCCGGTTGCGACTTGCGAATCAAGGAGAACTGCTACCGGGTCTGCCAAGGCGCGGTGGAGATCTACAATCTTGCGGCCGACATGGGCGGGATGGGGTTCATCGAGCGCAACAAGGCTGCCTGTATGATCTCGGTGCTGATCAACACGCCCATGCTCATGGCGGCTAGGGACTCCGGCACGGTCGAGCGCTACTTCTACGCCTCGTCAGCCTGCGCCTACAACACGCAAAAGCAGCAGGACATCGATTCCGCCGCTCTGAAGGAAGAAGATGCCTACCCCGCCATGGCGGAGGACGGCTACGGTTGGGAAAAACTCTTCAGCGAACGGATGTGCCGGCATTTCATGGAAGATTGCGGCCTCGAAAGCCGCGTTGCGCGGTTTCACAACGTCTATGGCCCCTTCGGCACTTGGGACGGCGGCCGCGAGAAGGCCCCGGCTGCCATTTGCCGCAAGGTGATCGCGGCCAAGGACACCGGCGTCCACGAGATCGAAATCTGGGGCGACGGCTGCCAGACTCGCAGCTTCATGTACATCGACGACTGCCTCAAAGGCATTGACATGATTATGCACAGCGACATCCGCGAGCCTTTGAACCTCGGCTCGGCGGAACTGGTGTCGATCAACGACCTGGTGAGCATGGTGGAGGAGATCGGCGGGGTGAAGCTCACACGCAAGTACGACCTCGGCGCCCCCAAGGGCGTGCGCGGCCGCAGCAGCGACAACACGCGCATCAAGCGACTCATCGGCTGGGAGCCGACCATTCCTTTGCGCGAGGGGCTAAAGAAGACTTACGCCTGGATCTTCGAACAGTACATGGACCGCAAGGCGGGAAAGAATACGGCGAATTGACGCACGCGGCGTGCCGCGGTTCAGACGCTGGCTCTATCTCACCACACAACCCGACGGAAGCTCCGACGTCATCACCTGCTTTGATGCCGTCGAGCATTTCACGAAGGAAAGAGGGCACTTGCTGATCCGGGAGATGAAACGCGTCGCTCGCAAACATGTAATGGACTTGATCACATATCACTTGACGGAGGGGCACATGGCCTGTAACGGCGGGCCCTCGGTCGTGAAGCTGGCGAAAACCTTAGTTGTGGCGTAGAAGCGATGAACATTCTAGTTGTTGGCGGTTCTGGCTATGTTGGCGGCACGTTGACGGATCTTTTGGATATGACAAAACAGCGATCATTCATGAAAGCACTGGTCACAGGCGGGGCCGGCTTCATCGGGTCGAACGTTGTGCGGCTGCTCCTCGGCGAGGGGCACGAGGTTGTCGTGCTCGATAACCTTTTTCCGGGTTATCGCAGCAACTCGGCGCCTTTTCCAGAAGTGCGATTCGTCGAGGGCGACGTGCGTGATGGCAGGGTCAGCGCGCACTCTGGGGTAAATGGGCTGGCGCGATAAGGGGGTTTGC
>CAZFKF010001294.1:0-2101 GCA_964518805.1 uncultured Planctomycetaceae bacterium
GCTTTCGTCTTCGACGCCGTCGGCCTCAAACCGGACGAGGACGAAGCCAGGGCCAAGGCCGAGAAAGCGGCAGCCGAGGCCAAAGAGAAGGCCGAGAAGGCGGCGGCCGAGGCCAAAGCCAAGGCGGCCAAGGAAAAGGCCAAGCCCAAGTCGAGCCTGCTGGACTCGCTTTCGCGGGCCCTGACGGGAGAGGAACGGACGGTCCCAGACGCGGCGACTCCCCGTCAGCCGGGCAACGCGATCATGTACAACCGGCTCTACTTCGACCGCAACCGCAACGGCGATCTGACCGACGATCCGGTCATCGAATCCGAAACGCGGAACGCCATGGTCTACTCGTCCGGGAGGTATGCCCGGGCCCAGTTCCCCGTGGTCACCGTGCCGTTGGAGGCCGGCGGTGCGAAGTACGACTACGCCTTCTCGGTCAACGTGACCTACAACGCCATGGACGACCGGTCGGCGTACGCCTATGCGTCGTTCAATGCGGCAGCGTACCGCGACGGCGAGATCACGTTGGACGGCAAGAAGCGGCACTTGGCCCTGGTGGACTTCAACAGCAACGGCCGCTACGACGACGTGATTTCCATCCGCTCCGGCGTGCGCGGGTCGGAAGGCCAGGTCTATCCTCAGTACGGCGACGTCCTCCTCGTCGACCCCCAGGCGAGCCGGCCGGTCTATCTGAACCCCTACGACGTCACCTCCAGCGGCAATCGTTACAACGTGTCGAAGCTGGTGTCGATCGACGGGAAGTTCTACGACCTGGTGATTTCGCCGTCGGGCGACAAGCTCAGCCTGGCCCCCGCCACGCCGTCGATCGGCTACGTGACGAACCCCAACGACGGTTTCACCGCCGTGGTCTACAGCGACAAGGGGTTCATGAAGATCAGCGGCGGGAAATCGAAGCCGGTGCCCCTGCCCGAGGGCTCGTGGAAGCTCCTGAGCTACACGATCGATTTGACGGGAATGGAGGAGAAACCGGCACCGGCGGCCGAGAAGTCGGAGAAGAAGGACACCGCGGGTCAGAAGCAGAGCGATCTGCTATCCGCGGTGGTCCAGGCCCTGGCCGGAGGCGCGGCGGCGAGCAACCCGGCACGGCCCCTGCGCGCCACGATGGTTTCGGCCCAGGCCACCAACGACTATCCGCCCGTCGTGGTCCGCAAGGGCGAAACGGCCACCCTGCCGTTCGGCCCTCCGTACAAGCCGACGGTGAAAGTGAATTACTCGCCGGGCCCTGGCCAGGTTCAGTTGTCGATGACGCTCGTCGGGGTTGGCGGCGAACGGTGCAGCAACATGATGGTTCAGGGCGGCCGGCCCTCCAAACCCGAGTTCACCATCAGCGATCCCAAGGGCGAAGTTGTCTACCGCGGCAGCTTCGACTATGGGTGAGGCTTCACCTGCGGGCACTCGTGGCGAGTGCCAAAAGACAAGGCCGAAAAGTATATCGTCCGCGTGACCATGAAGACCGATCCGTTTGCGATCGAGTCGAATCACGAGAGCGTCCTTACGGCCACGGACTTGCAGGGCGGACGCTGACAACCCATCGGTTCGCAACGAACGATGCTTCCCCACACGGCCGAGGGCCCGCCGCCCTCGGCCTGTCTCGGGGAGTCTTGCCACGCATCGTGACATCGGTCGTGGCGGAGTTCGAAGGAGTCCCCAAAAAAGCGCATGCGAGACTGCGGGGAGCGGGTACTCCGAGCACCGCGTCGAGATCAGACGAAGGCTGCGCGAAGCGATTCTTCAAGCTATGCTTTCAAAGACGGCTTCGCTGGATCCGAAAGGGAGGTGCCGGGTGCGCGTCTTCGTACTTCTATTCTTGGTCAGCGTGCTGAATATCGGGGTGGGATTCGCGCTTGCGGTCTACCTCGGGTTTGCACCGCCTCGCCTTCGAGCCGCCACAACGGCCACCGAGGGCGAAGGGCCGAGCAGCACCTCGTCGGGCGGCGGGAACCCCGCCGGCAAGGGCTCTCACTGATCCGGTCGGACCGGGGATAGGCTGCCAGCCTGCCCGCGTGGTCGCGACTGGCGGTAAGCCAACCCCAATTCATTTGCCCGCCTGAGGTTGCACGGCGTCCCAACGCCTCCTCGCCCGTCCTCAGCG
>CAZFKF010001295.1:0-2098 GCA_964518805.1 uncultured Planctomycetaceae bacterium
GCAACGCGTCGGGCAATGTCGTCCAATGAAACGATTCGACATCTCCTCTACCGAACGGATCGACAAGTCTCTGCAGCTTCTTGGGATACGGCGGTTCGCGCTCGCCGTTCATGATGCGAGCTTTCCCTCCACGCCCGAGGAAGACATTGGCAGGGGCAGCCCCTACGGGCGGGCCGGTCTGAAGTTTCTGCAATTCGCTCGATCGCTGGGTTTCAATGCGCTGCAACTTGGGCCGCAGGGGAAGACGTCTCGCAACGATCCCTCACCGTACAACGGCTGCATCTTCTCGAAGAACATCCTGTCCCTGGCGGCACTCACGCTCGTCAACGACGATCGCCTGAAGGGAGTGTTCTTCAAGAGCGACCTGGAACAACTGTCTGATCGGTGGAAGCATCGCCGATCCGAGACCCAGGCCGATCATGCCGATCATGCGATGGCCTGGGAAGTATCGCACAGCCTACTCGACCTTGTCTATTCGCGATTTCGCGTCCTTCGGCAAACGGCCTCTGATGCCGCTGCTGAGTTTGAGCGGTTCATTGCTGCCCAGAAGGCAGCGGGTGTCAATTGGTTCGAACGCGACTGCGTGTACGAGGCCCTGACGCTGGCGTCGGGCGCCGATGACTGGCAACTCTGGGGTGAAGGTGCTGCCGGTGCGACTCCGCTCGACCGACGGCTCTATTGCCCGAACCCCGGTGAAGAGGAAGCGTGCAGACGTCGCGTCAGCGAGATCCTGCGCAATAACGCCGACGCCGTCGAGCGGTTCGCCTTTGGGCAGTTTCTACTGCACCTCCAGCACGAGCGCATGCGGGAAGAAACGCGAAAGCTGGGTTTGCTTATTTACGGAGACATGCACATCGGCTGCTCGCACCAGGACTGGTGGGCATGGCGCTCGCTGTTCTTGGGCACGTATCTGCTCGGGGCACCGCCTAGCCGCACCAATCCAGAAGGCCAACCGTGGGGCTATCCTGTCTTCGATCCGCGGAAGATACGCGCTGTCGGACCGCGAGGCGAGCCTGCCCCGCGGCCGGTCTTGGACTTCGTGCGGGCGCGAGCGGACAAACTGTTGGCGGAATTCGACGGGATGCGAATCGATCATCCTCAGGGCCTGGTGTGCCCTTGGGTCTACCGTGCCGACGATCCCGACCCTTTCCAGGCGGTGCGTCACGGCGCCCGTCTCTATTCGGCGCCCAATTTTCCCGATCACCCGGAGCTTCGTCAGTTCGCGCTGGTGCATCCCGACCAATTGAATCCCGACCCGAACTATCCTCGCTACGGTGACGAGCAAGTGCGGGACCTCCTGCCCGAGCAGATCGAGCGTTACGGTGCCCTTCTCGACGCGGTACTTGAGGCTGCCAGGTCTGCCGGCCGACGGTCCGACGATATCCTGTGCGAAGTGCTGAGCACGTGGCCAAGGCCGCTGAAGGCGGTGATGATGCAGCGCGGCATGGGCCGTTTCTGCATCACGCAGAAGGCCGATCCCCACAATCCCGACGACGTCTATCGTCCGGAGCGAACCTCCGCGAACGATTGGATCATGGTGGGCAATCACGACACGAAGCCGCTGTGGCTCGTCGCCGAGGAGAGGAAGGCGTCGGATTGGATGCGTGATCGGTCTGTGCTGTTGGCACATCGCTTGATTCCCGAGCCAGAACGTCGCCGAGCGTTCGCCGAGCGGCTCGCGTCGGACCATCGCCGGTTCTGCGAGGCCATGTTCGCCGAGTTGTTCCTCGGACCGGCTCAGAACGTGTCGGTGTTTTTCGCCGATCTCTTTGGCGAGCGACGACTGTACAACCAGCCCGGGACGATGGGGGAAGACAACTGGAGGCTGCGCGTCCCCCGTGACTATGAAGCAGTGTACGCCGAACGGCTTAATCGAGGCGAGGCCCTCGACATCCGGCGAGTGTTGGCGCTGGCCCTCGAGGCGAAAGCCGTCAGTCTCGGAGAGGAAGCAGCCGCGCTGGCGCGGCAACTACGAAAGGACAACGACGACACGGGCGGTTCGTATTGAGGATTTCTGCAATCCGGTGGCTGACTCCGAAGTCCGCCTATTGAGCCCTGCGCAGCCAATGAGCGAGGCCGACCAACGGGAGGCCGGAAA
>CAZFKF010001296.1:0-2097 GCA_964518805.1 uncultured Planctomycetaceae bacterium
ATCTTCTCGATTCCAACATCGACTGACCGTGACGCTCACCGTGCCCGTGGCCGTGCCCAACTGCCCCTGCTGGTTGAAATGCCCGCCGGTCATCGTGTAAGTGAACGAGTCAACAAGCGCGCCTGGCCCCCTTTCTATCCCAGAATCCGCGAGAGTTCAGTCTTGTTCTTTCGCCCTATTCAGGCCAGTTTGTGTGGTCCTGGAAGTCCGTGGCCTTGTATATCTCAATCAGACGGCTGAGACTGTCCTTTCTAGCGGTGCTCCCGCGGCGAGAGTCCTGCTCTTGGGCAATTTGCAGACGACACAATCCCAACTCCTTTCCATCCACCAAGTAGATGACGAAGGCCATGATTCTGAGTTCATTCTCGGATGGCGTTTTCGTCAAGCGAACTAAGACCTCTGAAACACCGGGATTGCCGATCTCCACGAGTGCCTTCGCGGCGGGAAACCGATTGAGAGGATGGGCCTCAGCAATGAATCTCACGCACCGAGGTACATACATGATCTTGTCAGCAAGGCACTTGCTCGCCTCGCGAGCGCGAAACTTACCGAGCAGTTCGATCGAATCAACCACTGCATGTTCTGTCACCGCATCATGCGGCTGCGATGCAACGATAGCGATTAGATTCCGGATGCACGTTTGCCTCTCCGATTCCAGTTTCAATCGCGAGGCCATTCTGCGTTCCACATCCGGAGAACGAAGTTGTTCCACTGCGCCCGGATCGGCCACGGCACGCGCGCCTTGGCCTGCGAGAAGACAAAGGCTGTAAACCATCCATTCTTGAGAAACGATTAGTCGGAGTCGTGTTCTGCTCATGGGATTGCTCCGAAACCTGTCCGGCTAAGGATTTCCACCCGGAACCGTACGTCCGGGGCCGATATCGTTAACATCCGGGACCTCCGTGTTGCCGGTTGATCGAACCCACGCTCCTCCGACGTATGTGATCAGGTGGCAGCAATGCCATTCGAACGTGTTTGATGCTTGGCTTCCGGAAACCCCGTCTCCCGCGGGATCCGTTTTGATACCCACTCGCATGAATTCTTCAAAACTGGCGCGGTAGATCGCTGTGACTTCATTTAGCCCGATCGATCCCGTCGCGATGCCGGGTTCGTCTTCAACATACATGTGGTTGTTTTGATTCGGCTCGTCAATCTCATCATCGGCGACGCTATCGTCATTCGCTTCTTCCAACTCGTTTGGAAAGGTGACAGTCGAAGAAGTGACGACGTTACCGTTCGTGTCCAGGGTCGTCACTCTCGCCGCAAATCGGCGAGTGATGTCGAAATGGACATCGGCCTCGTTTCGGATACCAGGTGGCTGGACCGTGAACTGCATTGCCATTACGTTCCTTACGCCCAGTACAGGATCGACAGGGCGGAGTCCTGTCCCTCCCCAGTTCTCGATACCGCTCCTTGGAGGGTTCTCAATATCGCTCCACTGTGGTTCGGCGAATAGAACGGCCGCGTCCTTGGTGTCATGTTCCATCGCCGTCACTGCGGCCCATACCCCGGTGGCTTTCACGATATCGCTTCCCCCGGAAAAGACCATCAGCAAGTCATTGTCGCGTAGGGTAGCACTCGGGGCCGTAAGCTCGACCCAAATCGTCTTCTTACCGTCGACGAAAACGGATGGATCGAATCGCGCGATTCCGCCGTTCATCGGCACCCGCGTGCCCTTGGTTGCTTCCTGCCACAAAGCTATCGTGCCGGAAACGTACAACGAGACTTCACCCGTAAGGGCGCTGGCGGGTCGCACGCTCATGTCCAATCTCATGAGGTCGACTTCGTCACGGCCTCTTGGCGTGGCCGTCACCACGTCGTCCACGTAATCTGTCATATCGTCGCCGTCGGTGTCGTTCAGGTTGGCGATGGTGAACGCTCCGCGCGACTCCTCCTGGGATTCAGCGACCGCGTCCCCGCTCTGCCCGTCGTAAATCGTCAAATCCACGATCTTCACCTGGACGGCCACCGTGCTTGACGCCGTGCCGCCGTGGCCGTCGGCCACGGTGTAGTTCAGGACCGCGGTCTCGCCGACGAACGTGTCCAGGGCCGTGAAGTGGATCTGGTTCTCGTCGAACCAGACGTCGCAGTGCTCCG
>CAZFKF010001297.1:0-2094 GCA_964518805.1 uncultured Planctomycetaceae bacterium
TCCGACCTTGCCAAGTGCCTGCGTAAGCACCTGGTCACCAGTTACCTGCCCGGCCAATGCTGCTACAACCTCGGCGAGTATCCCTGCCGCAAGCCTTGGGATCCCGGCGACTATGACGAGCGGGAACTGGACCGGCTCAAGGAGCACGGGATCGAGCTGATCCAGGTATTCGACGAATGGAACGACTCGCTGGGCCTGTTCGGCGGCGACAAGTTCACGGCGATCAACCCGGCCGGGTTCCGTCGCTTCGTCGAAATGGTCCATCGGCGGGGAATGAAGGTCCTCACCTACATGTCGACCTGCTTCTTCGAGCGGACCAATCCGGCGTTTCGTCAGGAGTGGTCGCGGGATGGAGACTTTTTGCGGGTCGGCTACTGGAACATGGCCCGCTGCTCGCCGGCGAGCCCAGGCTGGCGCGCGAAGCTCCTGCCGCACGTGGGTCGGATCCTGGACGACTTCGGCCTGGATGGAATCTACATCGATGGCGGCTACGTCTCGAACTTCCGCAAGAACATCACCAAGCCCGCCAAGGACGAAGTGGTGGCCTTCGAGGAGACGGCCCAGTACGACGGGGCGTTCACCGATCTGTTGGCGCTGATGTACGCCGAAGTGAAGCGGCGGGGCGGGATCTTCAAGCTGCACGTCGACGGCGCCGACCAGCCGCGCACCGCGGGGCTCCGGGTGTACGACTACCTCTGGGTCGGCGAAGGAGTGGGCAACGCCGACGCCCTGCGCGAGGCCACCAAAGACTTCCCGCCCTACGTCGTCCCCTGCATCGACATGACCTTCGCCAAGGTGGCCAGCGAGGACGAACCGTTCCTGCACGCCATTCCGTACATGCAGTTCCCGGTGCTTCAGGCCGGACGGCCGTTTACCGGCGAGCGGGGAATGATCCCCGGCGTCGACTACCCGCCCGAGGAGCGCGACTTCTGGGTCCGCCGCTGCAAAGAGGCATGGAAGTTCTATCAGGCCCATCCCAACGGCCCTTACACGTACGGCGGTTGGGATTCGGTGCCCCAACGCCCGCAGACCCGTCCAACGCACGCCCGTTGGCTGGCGCAGTACCGGCCCATGGTCGAAGAGGGCACGTGGGCCTGGCTGGAGATCGGCCAGTCGAGTCTCTTCGCGCGTCCGCTGCCCAAGGGAGTGGTCGCCTCGGCATTTGCCAACCGCGGTCTGTATCTGGTGCTGGCCAACTACGGCCAAGCCGCGGTCGAGTTGGAGACGGCGGATGCCTACGCGGCCTGCGGCAGCCCCGCATCGGCGCCTACGAAGAAATGGCCCTTGGCCCCTCGGTCGTTCGTCATCCTTCGCCGCATGGCGTGAGAAATCGCGTAGGGCGGACGGAGCGAAGCGACGCCCGCCGGCGGGCCTCATGGCGTTCGGTCCGCCCGATACAGCTACAGCCGGTCAGTCCATCCCCGGCATCCAGAGCTTGGGCTTCTCTTCCAGGGCCTGCTGGCCGCCGGGCGTCCAGAGTTTGCCCGGGTCGGCGCCCGTTTCCGTCGGCACGACCAGCGAAGGCTGGCCCTGCGACGAAGGAACTGCGGCGGCTGCCGGCGTGCCATCGGGCCGAATGGCCCCGATCTGCATCAACCAGTCTTGCAGGGCTACTGCAACGCCCGGTTCGCGAACGTGCTGACGGCTCAGGTGCTGGAAGATCCGGCTGGTTTCGGCCTCTTCGCCGCGAGCAAAGCGGATCGACAGCTCCATGAGATCCCAAGGGGCCGACGATCGGCCGGCTTTTTCGGCCAATGCGCGTCCTTCGGCGACGTATTTCAACGCCCGATCGGAGTCGTCCTCGACGCGAGTCAAGAGGGAGAGGATCTGCTCGCGGTTCTCCTGGTCCGTGAAACTCGGACGGTCGAGCAGCGCGCCTCCGAACTTGCGCATGGCCGGCAAGGCCGCGGCGGACATCGCACGGCGAAAGCCCCGCAGCAGTCCCTCATCCGGGACTTTCTCGATCTCCACTCGTGCCAGACGCGTGACGGGCAAGTTTGCCAGGTCCACCTGATCCGGATCGATGGGTTCCTGCGTCGGCAGTCCCAGGCGTTGCCGCAGGCGATTGAAGTCGAACTGGCTGCCGTTCTGCTG
>CAZFKF010001298.1:0-2094 GCA_964518805.1 uncultured Planctomycetaceae bacterium
GAAACCCCCAGTGGCTCCTTGGGGCCGTCGCCCTGGCCGTGACGTTGCCCGTCGGATTGCGTTCCACGGCGGCCGCCGACGCCGGCGCGGTGATCGAAGTCCTACCCGCGAATCCGGCCGCGACAGTCGCCCGGCAGAAGTCGCTCGTCGAAAAGGCCCCCCAAGGCGCCACGTTGGTGGCGTACCTCGACTGCGGCGCCGCGCGCGAGTCGGTGGGGGCCGGCCCGGTGAAGATCGTCTGCACCTCCGGCAAGCCGTATCAGTTCCCCAGCGACGCCCCGGGTGTGCCGGCGACGCAGTCGACGATCTTCTTCGACACCGGCGAAGTGGTGTTCGAGATCCGCGGGCTGGACAGCAGCCGCCGGTACCAGCTCGGGATGACCTGGTGGGACTACGACAACAGCGGGCGCACGCAATCGGTCGTGGTGGGCTCGCCCGACGGACGCCTGGTGCGGTTGGCCGTGCCGGCGATCCGCCTGCCCGACTACAAGGATAGCCGGCTCTTGCCCGCCGAGCGGCGGTTTCAGTTGCCGGTGACCTTTGCCCAGGACGGCAAGCTGCGGCTTGCGGTTCAGCAGGTCGCCGGGGCCAACGCGGTGATCGGCGTGTTGTGGATCTATCAATGGACCCCGTAGGTTATGCTTCAGCGTAACCATGCGGCGATGCTATGCTGAAGCATAACCTACATCTTCTTCCTTCCGTCCTGAAGCAATCAACCTCACTCAGGAGAACCAGCATGAGCAGCGAATCGAAGAAGTCGGTGCAGACAGGCCGTCGCGATTTTCTGAAGGCGTCGGCGGCCGGGGCCGCGGCCTTGGGCGGCCTTTCCCTTGCCCGCGGGGCGCACGCCGCCGGCAAGGAAGTGGTCAAGATCGGCATGATCGGCTGCGGCGGGCGCTGCTCGGGGGCGGCGGCCGAGAGCCTCCAGGCCGGGCCGATGGTGAAACTCGTGGCCATGACCGACATCTTCCAGCAACGCATGGAGGCCAAACGCAAGTGGTTTCAGTCGGAGTTTCCCAAGCAGGTGGCGGTCGATGACCACCACGCCTGCCATGGGTTCGACGGCTACAAGAAGGTCATCGAGGCGGCCGACGTGGTGCTCATCGCCTGCGCCTCGAAGTTCCATCCCATGTACTCGATGGCCGCGATCGAGGCCGGCAAGCACGTGTTCGTCGACAAGCCCCACGGCATCGATCCGGCCGGATGCCGGCAGATGCAGGCCGCTTGCGACCTGGCCAAGAAGAAGAACCTGAGCCTAGTCTCCGGCCTCCAGAGCCGGTTCCACAACGGGTATCAGGAGTGCGTCAAGCGGATCCACGACGGCGCCATCGGCGACGTGGTGTCCGCCCAGTCGATGTTCCTCCGCGCCCCCTACCAGATCGTCAGCCGCGATCCCAAGTTCAGCGAAACCCAGTACCAGTTCAGCAATTGGTATCACTTCTGCTGGCTGTCGGGCGACGACGTGACGCAGTCGCTGGTGCACAACCTCGACCGCATCGCCTGGATCATGAAGGAAGAGATGCCCAAGTGGTGCTTTGGCCTGGGCGGCCGGGCCTCGTCGTTCGGCGAGGTCTACGGCGACATGTTCGACCACCACACGGCGGTCTACGAATACGCCAACGGGGCCCGCATCTACGCCCTCTGCCGCACCGAGGCCGGCTGCTACGACAACGCCACCGACGTGGTGATGGGCACCAAGGGCCGCTGCTACCTCGGCGAATGCCGCATCGAAGGCGAGAACAAGTGGAAGTTCGCGGGCCAGCACAACAACCCTTACCTGGCCGAGCAGAAGGCCCTGGTCGATTCCGTGCTCAACGGCAAGCCGATCAACAGCGGATATCACATGGCCAACAGCACCCTGTTCGGCGTGCTCGGCCAGTTGGCGTGCTACTCGGGCAAGCCGATCACGTTCGAGGAGGCGGCCAAGTCGAATTTCCGCTTCGGGCCGGCGCCCGAGGAATCGAACTTCGACACGCCCGCCCCGACCAAACCCGACGAAACCGGCAACTACCCGCTTCCGCTGCCGGGGGTGACGAAGCTGCTTTGAGGAGAAGGCAAAGACGCTGAGGAGTCAGGGACCGGAAAGGGCCGGGG
>CAZFKF010001299.1:0-2093 GCA_964518805.1 uncultured Planctomycetaceae bacterium
GGTGATCCACGATGGCGATACGAAACGCACGACGGGCCGAAGCGACCGGGTCGCCGATCAGACGTTGGCCGATCTGCGAACCCTCGATGCGGGAAGCTGGAAAGGCCCGGCGTGGAAGGGCGAGAAGCTTCCCACCTTGTCCGAGGCCCTGGAGACGGTTCCCCAAGGCAAGCGGATGTTCATCGAGATCAAGTGCGGCCCAGAGGTCCTGCCAGTTCTCCAGCAGGTGCTGGCCGCATCGAGGAAGACGCTGAAGCAGGTGACCGTCATCGGGTTCAACTACGCCACGATGAAGGATGCCAAAAGCCGGCTCCCGAAGGTGCCGGTCTACTGGCTTGCGAACTACGAGGCCGACAAGAAGACGCAGAAGCGTCCCGAGATCGACACGCTCATCCGGAAGGCCAAGGCTGCGGGTCTGGACGGCCTGAACCTGGAGTCCAAGTTCCCAATCGATGCTGCGTTGGTTGCGAAGGTCAAAGCGGCGGGCCTTCGGCTTTACGTATGGACGGTCGACGATGCCGCCCTCGCGGCCCGGCTTTCCCAAGCCGGCGTCGACGGCATCACCACGAACCGGCCCGAGTGGCTTCGCGGCCAACTCGAGGTTCTCTGCCCTTCGTGCGCTGCGTTGCCCAAGGCAGCGGAGCCGGCCGCATCGCTGCGCGTCGGCGATGGCCCGGAGCACCGCGTGGAGGTGTGCCTGGGCGACCGCGTCGTGCTCCGCTCGCCGGACGAGGGACTGTGGTCGGTGGCCACGGCCTGGCGCGACGGCTGGCCCGCCGAGTGGAAGCATGCGCGGCCGTCTCGCGTGGAGCACCTTGCCGATTGGACGGTTGTTTCGGGCCGGCTGGAACTGCCGCAGGGCGTGCTCGAACTCCGCGACGCATTCCGCCCCGAAAGCGGTGTCATTCGCGGCGTTCGGCGGTTCGCTTGGCTGGGCAAAGGGGAATTGTCGCAGTGCACGCTTTCGGTGCGATGGGTGGCGCCCGGGGCTGCCGGCGCCCGGCCGCTCCTGCCGGGAGTGCTGTACTACGGCAATCCGTCGGGCGCCCGGACCGAATTCGGCGCGGTCGTGGTTCACCGCGGAAATCCCGGGGACGAGTCGATTGTGGAAGAGCACCGCCTCTCGGCGCCTTGGGCCAGCATCGAGTGGCGCGACGGCGACGTACGCCGCAGCGCGGCCCTGCATACCCTTGGATCGCGCGTGGCCGGCGGCCACTGTGCAGACCAGTGGTGGTCCTTGGGGGTCGTCGCGCGTCGGGACGCCGCGGAGCTGACCGCCTTTTCCGGCCCGTGTGCAGCCAACGGCCGGCACAGCGTCGTCAAAGCCCTTCAGCGGGAACTCCTTCCCTATCCCGGCACGTGGATGGCCCTGCGGCCGGGCGCGATCGTCGAAAAGACGTTCTTCCTCGAAGCCTGTGCTCCTGCGCCAGCCGGATCGGGGTTCCGCGCTCCGCTGCGTACTGCGATGCGATTGCACTCGCCGCTCTCGACCGAGGGCCTGCCCACGCTAGACCGCACCGTCCGCGACAAGTATCGTTTCGCCTGCTCGCGGTTCCGCGACCGTCCGACCGATCCCGGCTTCGAGATGTTCCCCGACGACGTGCCGGGCACGCACTACGTGATGGGTTGGTGCGGGCAGGCTGAGGCCATGGGCGGTGCGTTCGTGCTCCTTGCGCCGCGGCTGGGCGATTCCAAGGCGGCCGGCATGGCCGTGCGTGCGATGAACCACCTGGCCACCGCCCCCTTCAACGAACATGGTTTTCTGCTCAAATACACGGCCGAAAGACAGCAGTGGTCGGACCAGGACCCGGTCTCACAGGGGCAGGCCATGGAGAATTTCGCCCGGGCGATCCTCGCCGCACGCAAGGCCGGCGGCATCGCCACGAAGCCCTGGGAGGACTTTCTTCTCAAAGCCAGCACGATTCATGCCGCGCGC
Organism: uncultured Planctomycetaceae bacterium; assembly: GCA_964518805.1. Taxonomy (GTDB): domain Bacteria; phylum Planctomycetota; class Planctomycetia; order Pirellulales; family Thermoguttaceae; genus CALFBP01. The sequence goes on from CAZFKF010001299.1 coordinate 1,937, forward strand.
ATCCTCCGCGATGATTGGCGGCCCGTCTCCACGGCCGAGGCGTTCTTCGTGTCCCCGCTGTGCAATGCCTACGCCCTGTTCGGCAACGCCGACTTCAAACGCGCCGCGGTCAAGGCCGCGGACCACTACGCCCAGCGGCATCTCGACATGACCGAAC
>CAZFKF010001300.1:0-2093 GCA_964518805.1 uncultured Planctomycetaceae bacterium
GACGGCCGCGGGCCCGCCACCCGTTTGCTCGGAGCTTTTGTCGCGCGTTTGCAGTGCCGGCAGCCGGCGGACCTGGTCTCTGCGGTGCATGGCATGGCCGCCAACCCCGGGGCCATTGCCGCGTTTGCCCCGGTCGTGTTCCAGGCCGCCGAATCCGCGGACGGCGTGGCCCAATCCATCGTTGCCCAGTCCGGCAGCGACCTGGCCGTCATGGTGACGGCAGTCGCCCAAAGCTTGGACTTCGGGGACCGTGCGTTCCCGCTGGCGTTCACCGGCGGCGCAATCTTGGCGAACGCCGGCTTGCGTCACGCGCTCGAAACGGGCCTTGCGCAGCGCGGAATTCAGCCCACCCCGTTGGTCGCCGTGCGCGACCCCGTGGCCGGCGCCGTGCACCTCGCGCTGCGTTTGGCGGCCGAATCTCGGCAGCGGTGAATCGTTCGGACCCCACTTCTCAGCCCAGCGGCTCTTCTTGCTGCTCGCCCGCGGATGCGGCGTCGGAACAGGCGTCCCAGGCAGCGCACAGCGCGGGGCCGATCACGCGCATGTCGTGCGAGGTCATCAGTGCGATCTTCGACCACCGTGGCCCCATCGGCGTCGCCTCCAGCAACGGCACGAGGTTCGTGACCATCTCGGCGGGCAAAGGCACCAGCACGCTCGGATGCGGTCCGCCAAAATCCAACAGCCGGCACACCGACCAACCGGCGCTTCCCGCCAGGTGGATCTTCAAATAGGCGGGCGTGATTTCATATTCCACCGGCCGGTTCGCGCGCAGCAGGCGCTGCGCCGTAGCAAAACCGTCCAAGAGTTCTTTGCTGGGCTCCATAGTGATTCCTATCCTTCAGTGCTCACCAAGTCTGTAGGAAACGCGTCCATCTGCGTCTACGGCTCCTCGCGGCTGATGAGATAGTACAAAGTCGTCGGCTGAAGTTCGATCTTCGCCGCACTGGCAGGCTTGCCCGAGGGGTATCCGTTCAGGTCGAGGGCCGTGACTTTGAGATCGCTGGCATCGGAGCGTCTGAACGTCACGCTCCCGGAAAACCGCTTGATCAGCCATGGGTCCTGGCCGAGACTGATGATTCGCATGACGCCTGGGCCGGCCGGCTCGGTCTCGAAGCCGGAAGCCTTCTCCTCGGACATGACCTGGAGCAGCATGCGGCGCGACGCGGCCAGCGGCTCGTCGTCGAGACTCACCACGATGATGTGCCCAAGCTGCATGTCCGAGGCGATCGCGATGTCCTTGAGATCCACGGCGCCGGCCGACTTAAGATCCCCGCTCAGCCCCTGAGCGGCCGGGGCGTTGATCGTCAGCACGCCGCGGCCGTAGTCGAGCCTGAGTTGCCCGTTGCTGCTGGCCACGGTCTTCGCCGCGTGGTCGATGTAGGGCTTCAGGTCGGCCAGCGTATTCTTGCCGCCGAGCTTGGTGAATGCCACATTCGTACGGCCGGCGAAATGCACCAGCGGGTCGACGACGTTGCCCGGCTTCAGGGCCGTGCCTTGGGGAACGTCCTTGAGTCGCAGTTCATCCAGCGCCGCGTCCTGGGGCAAGGGAGTGCCCTTGAGGTCCAGCAGGTCGTCGATCTTCAGGTTCAGATCGACGAGCATCTTGCCCGGCTCGATCAGCCCCCTGCGGTAGATCAGAGCCGCGGCCGGGAACTGCCCGGCCATGGCCGGCGACAGGAGCGTCCACGGCTGCATAAAGAACCCCGGTTTGACCGTCCATGTGGAACTGTCGAGGGCGAAATGGACGATCGCGTCGCTGTCCTGGAGGGCCCCGTAGGCCGCGTAAAACAGCGGGGCTTCAGAGCGGTAGCGGTTCGGACGATTGAAGGTCGTCTCCGAGATCATGGACGGCTTGCCGTCGTAGCTGGGGTCCATGACCGGGTGGACGAAGACCATCGGCTTGCCGGGCTCTTCGGGCTCGAACCGCAGGGCGCTGCGGTCGCTGTAGGTGTGCCCCTCGCGCACCGACCAGGCCGCCTGGTCTCCCTTGTGATTGCACGCAAAATACCCGTGGCGATCGACAAAGTCGCCGACCGTGTAGCTCATCTTCTCCAGTGGGCCGAAGTACTGTGGACTGGCGGTCGCCCAGTTCG
>CAZFKF010001301.1:0-2089 GCA_964518805.1 uncultured Planctomycetaceae bacterium
TTGCAAATGGAGTTGCGACACTCCGTCGCCATAGGTTGCCCTCCCGGTCATTTGCCAGCACAAAGGCCGACGGGCATGATCTGCCGGTCCGGCCGGCTGGTTCTGCCAGAATTCTCTCGGAGCGATATTGACGCCGCAATGAACACTGTTATCATACTGTGTACACTTGGAGTGCGTTATGTTTCTTCGCATTCAACGCGGGTCTTCGATTCCGGTGTCGCGGCAGATCGACGCCCAGATTCGGGCCCAAATCCTTGCCGGAACGCTCCGGCCCGAGGATCAACTCCCCTCGGTTCGCCAACTGGCCCGCGAGCTGGCCGTCAACGTGAACACCGTCGTGCGCGTCTACGAGCGCCTGGCCGCGGAAGGCCTGATCGACCTGCGTCACGGAGACGGCACGTACGTTTCCCAACGGCCCCAGAACGCCGATTCACAGCAACTGGCCGAGCGCCATCGCGAATTCCAGCTCGAACTCGACGCCTTGGTGCGCCGCGGCCTGATGCTCGGCATTCCGGCCGTCGAACTCCCGCAGCGCCTGGCAGAGTCGATCGAGCGCGTCCAGCACGACACGTCCAACCCTGATGATTCTGCCCCTTCACCCCGAGGCTCGCCATGAGCAATTCCGCGATTCTGGTCCGGCGTTTGCGCCAAGGGTACGGCAGGCAAATGGTCTTGCACGACGTCTCGCTCGAAGTGCCGCGCGGGCAGACGTACGCCCTGCTGGGCCGCAACGGCGCAGGCAAAACGACGCTCATCCGCACGTTGCTCGGGCTGTTGCAGCCGGCGGATGGAACGGTGGAGGTGCTGGGGCTGACTCCCACGGCCCAGCCCCTGGAGGTTCGCGCCCGGGTGGGCTATCTGGCCGAGGACCAGGCCATGTATGGCTGGATGACCGCCGAGGAAATGACGCGTTTCCTGGCCCCGTTCTATCCCACGTGGGACGCCGGCCTGGCCGCCGGGCTCTTGGATCGCTTCGGCGTGACTCGGCACGTCCGCATCAAGCATCTTTCCAAGGGGCAGAACATCCGGCTGGGGCTGGCCCTCGCGCTGGCCCACCGGCCGGAGGTCGTAATCCTCGACGATCCGGCCCTCGGGCTCGACCCCATCACGCGCAAACAGTTCAATCGCGACGTGATCGACCATCTCCAGGCCGAAGGGCGCACGGTGTTCTACAGCTCGCACCTGCTGTACGAGGTGGAGGCCGTGGCCGACGCCGTGGCGATTCTCGACCAGGGGCGGATCGTGCGGGCCGGGGCCACCGAGGACCTGCAGCGCGACGTGAAGCGAGTCCTGCTCTCGCCCGAGGGCCTTGCCGGACGCCCACGGCCCGACAGGCTGCTGGACGTGCGCAAGGACGCCGCGCAGGTGGCCGTCACGCTCGACGACAGCGGCCCTTGGATCGACGGTCTTCGCGCCGAAGGCGTCGAGCACGTTGTGGAGGACTTGAGCCTCGACGAGATTTTCGAGGCATTCGTCATCGGCCGGGCCGACGGCTGGCCCGATCCGTCCGCCGCGCTCAACGCCGCGGTGGCATGATTTATTGATCCTCAGAAGAGCAATGTCGCAGAACCGATAACTCAAAGCCAGCCTTTCTCTAGCCCAGGCGTTCACGCCTCGTTGATGCACACAAGTTTTCGTCCCGGAGGGACGGTTGAGAGTAGCCCAGCAGTTCACTGCTGGGAAGATGGGCAAACAAAGTGTTGTGAGTCCCGCAGGGACGACTGAACCCAACGTTTCCGCGCGACGTTTCAATCGTCCCTATGGGACGAAAAGCGTCTTGATGGGCAATCGCGTCCCAGCGATGAATCGCTGGGCTATTTTCAACCGACCCTCCGGGTCGGAAGAACGGGACTTGTGTGCAACGACGAGGCGTAAACGCCTGGGCTAGAGCAACTGCGCAGATATCGGTGGGACTGCGCTGCGCTTGTCCCACCCTACGGTTTGCGGACCTGGGACCGTTGGACCTTGCCGCCGCCGAGGCGGGTGCGGCGTTCGATGCCCTCGCCGACGCGACGATGTGACACGCGACTAATTCCTTCCACCCATGGAGACGCTTGTATGAGCCCGCAGCTTCGCATGTTGCTCTGGA
>CAZFKF010001302.1:0-2079 GCA_964518805.1 uncultured Planctomycetaceae bacterium
GTGGAACCGCTCCACGCCGCCCACGCTCACGCTCCCCAACGTGTCGCCGTGATAGGCATCGCCCAGGGCCACGTAGCACGTCTTCTGCGGCCGAGGGTCCGGACGCTGCCGCCAATACTGAAAGGCCATCTTCAACGCCACTTCGACTGCGGTGGCACCGTCGTCGGAGAAGAACACGTGCTCCAAGCCCGCGGGAGCTAGATCGACCAGACGCCGGGCCAGGCGGATCGTCGCGGGATTCGACGCCCCCAAGAGCGTCACGTGGGCCACCTCGTCCAATTGGCGGCGGATGGCCGCGTCGATCCGCGGATGGCGGTGGCCGTGTATGTTGCACCACAAGCTACTCGTGGCGTCGAGATACTCGTGGCCCTCGATGTCGATCAGCCGGCAGCCCTCGCCGCGCACCAGAATCAGCGGCTCGTACTCCGCCATCTGCGTGAAGGCGTGCCAGACCAGCCGGCGATCCCAGTCTTTGAGCTGGTCCGTGGTAGGGTCAGTCATGGCAGTGTTCGCGAGGGCGGCGATCGGAAGGGCACGGAGTGGAGGAACCGTTGAATACTCCGAGTCTTTATGGGCCACACGGATCGGCCGATCGTTCCCACCGGCCGGCCCTGTAGCAGCGGATGATGCCAATTCATCCTTGTGCGGAGTCCTCCTCCGTCCTGGTTTCTCCGTGTCCTTCCCATCGCCGAGCGGCGACCGGTCTCCTTCACACTATCGGACGGCCTCTTGCGATTTACCGGTTTCTCCGGACAAGGCGAGACAGACGCCGCCAAGCATAAGGTCGTCGCGATCTTCCCCTCTTATCACTCCGGCAACAAAGTAGGTTATGCTTCAGCATAACCTGCGGCGAGAAGGTGATACTGAAGCATAACCTACACGGGGTGAAGGATGACAAGCACTTGGTCGCCGGGCTGGGCCTGGAGGGTTGCGGCCGCACTCCCGCCGACAACCGCCAGTTCGAGGCGGCCGCTCGATCCGACCAGCGCCACCATCGCCCCCGCGCAAGCGTCGCCGTAGGTCCGCGATATGCCCTGGACCAGGTGGCGACGACAGAAGACCCTTGCTCCCGCCGCCATACGAACGTCGCCCAGCAATTCCGCCGTGATGTCCGTGATGAGATTGCCGAACGAGTCGACCACAAGCACCGAGCCTTCGATTCGGCCCGGCGTCTGCCGCACTTCGGGCCAGTCGAGAAGGACGAGCCGGTCCATGGGCACGCCCAGGTGGTCGGGGTCGATACCCAGACTCAGCCGGGCTGCGACCGGCGCGAGGATGTCGCGCCCGTGAAACGTCGCCGAGACCGGGTGCAGCCAGTAGTCAGGCTCGGTGAGCCGCACGATCTTCGACGGCGGACTACGCCGTGCCAGCCGGCTGAGAACCCCGTTGTCCGGCGCCAGAAAGCACTGCCGGCCGATCCGGGCGAACACCAGTGCCCGATCCGTTCCCACGCCCGGATCGACCACCACAACATGTATCGTGCCCGCCGGAAACCGATCGGCCACGTCGTCCAGCACCACGGCGGCGAAGCGCACGTCCTGGGCGGGTACATCGTGGGTGATATCGACCACCGTGGCCGCCGGGTTCAGCGACAAGATCACCCCTTTCATCACCGCCACGTAAGGGCTGCCGGTGCCGAAATCAGTGGTCAGGGTGATGAGGGGCATGGGGCGGGGGGAAAGATTGGAGGTCGGAGATTGGAGGACAGCGATCGGAGGTCGGGGCAGCGGTTCGTGGTCCCTGGTGGGGATCGGAGGTCAGCGGGCAGGGATTGGAGGTTGCGGGCAGGTGGTTTGGGTCGGCATGATTACGCGTCGTTGCCGCATGCATGCCGACCCGCGGAGTACCGGGTGACGGCATGCCACCCTTGAACTGGCCGGTCTGGTCAAAATCTATCAGGCGACACGAATTGACTCGCCGGTGCTGAGCGCCGACCACCATCCACCGATGACCGACTCCCGACCTCCAATCTCCGACCGCCCTCCTACAACTCCTTCACCAACTCCAGGCAGATCTCTCGGAAACGGTTGGGATTGACGTTGGGATTGCGGCGCTTGGCCTGGCCGATGAGCCAACCGG
>CAZFKF010001303.1:0-2075 GCA_964518805.1 uncultured Planctomycetaceae bacterium
TCACCGCTGCTGTCGCGCTGCGACAACTGCCACGATCCGGACCGGGCCGAGCAGATCAAGGCCCTGGAGCCCGGGCGGAGGAGTGGTAGAGCAGGGGAGGAGTAGAGCAGGGAAGGGCGGGCGGAAGGGGGATCCGGATGGTTCTTGGCCCCACTGAAGCCTGAAGCGCAAGCGAAGGCGGAGTCGCGTGTGGCCCTCGCTTGCGCTTCGGGCTTCAGAGACGCACTCTGCGCCAAGACATGCTCGGCCCTTCAGGGACTTCGACGGTCCGCGCGCCGGGCCTTGGACGATGGCAGGTCTGAGGTGCGCCGAGCGCCCTCACCCCCTGCCCCTCTCCCGCGTGCGGGAGAGGGGAGATAGACCCAGCCGCCCGCCGCCGACATCCCCACCGCCCAACGATCTCCGATCTCTGTCCCCTATGCCCACCGCATCAACTCCGCCTTGTCGACCTGGGTGTCTACGAATTCGCGCGTGATGCGGCCGCGGCTCATCACGAGGATTCGATCGGCGTGGGCCAGCAGCAGTTCGGGTTCGGCCGAGGCGAGCACGACGGCCGCCCCCTGCTGTTTCATCTCGGCCACCAGGCGCATCACGTCGGCCTTGGCGCCGACGTCCATCCCGCGGGTCGGCTCGTCCAACAGAAGGATTCGCACCGGTCCGAGCAGCCAGCGGGCCAGGATCGCCTTCTGCTGATTGCCGCCGGACAACTGTCCGGCCAGCATGCACGGCTCTGCCGGGCGGCAGCCGACGCGTTCCAGGATGGGCCGCACTCGTGCGATCTCGCGACCCGCGGCAACCCAGCGTCCAACCGCCGAACGGAGATGGGCGAGGGTGACGTTCTTGTAGACTTCACCGCGCAGAAAGAGCCCCTGGGCCCGGTCGCCGCTGACGAGCACCACGCCTCGCTGCACCGCGTCGCGGACGTTCCCCGGCGGCAAGGGGCGATCATCGAGCAGGACCTGGCCCGAGGCCGCTCGAATCGCTCCCGCCAAGGCATGCACCAATTCGCGGTGTCCGGCGCCCACAAATCCGTAGAGTCCGAGGCATTCGCCCGCGGACACTTCCAGGCTCACGCCCGTGGTCGCCGGCACACTCCGCGTGCCGTCCGCTACGGCGTGCGGCGTGTGCCGGCTGCCTTCGCATGCGACAACGGTCGCTTCACGCGATCCGATCTTCAGGCCGCAGACGCGAAGCACGGGCGGGATTGTGCTTCGCGGCGGCAAGGCGGCGGCCCCTTCGTACCCGGCCTCGACCTGCCGTGCGCTGCGGCCGAGCATGCGCTGGATGACCTCGTGTTTGTCGAGCCGCTGCCGCGGTTCGGTCCCCAGGCAGCGGCCGTCGCGGAGGATCGTCACGCGATCGCAGATTTCCAGCACGTCTTCGATGAAATGGCTGATGAACACGACGGCCACGCCCCGCGCGCCGAGACGGCGGACCAACTCGAAGAGCCGCCTCGTTTCGGGTGGGCTCAGAGCACTGGTCGGCTCGTCGAGGATCAACACTCGCGCCCGCTGTGGACGCCGCGGGCGATTTCGACCATCTGGCGGATGACCAGAGGATAGCGATCCAGGCGTCGATCCACGTCGAGTTCGATTTCGAGTTCGGCCAGTTGCTCGTGGGCTTTACGGCGCATCGTGCGCCAGTCGATACGCCCCCAGCGCGTGGTCGGCTGTCGACCGAGGAAGAGATTCTCGGCGACCGAGAGCGCCCCGATTCCGGAAAGCTCCTGGTAGACCATTGCGATCCCCTCGGCCAGCGCGGCCTGCGGGCTGGAGAGGTCGGCTGGCCGGCCGGCCAGCAGCACGGTTCCTTCGTGATCCGGCAACGCCCCGGCCAGGATCTTCATGAGCGTGCTCTTGCCCGCCCCATTGCTCCCCACCAATCCGTGAACCTCACCGGCGTGGAGCGAGAAATCCACCTCGGCCAGGGCGGTCACGCCGCCGAAGCGTTTTGTGATATGGCGGCACTCGAGAAGCGGTTCAGCCACGGTCAATGGGACGCCAAAGCGGCCTGGAAACGTTCGACCTGGGGAGGTGAAAACTGATCTAGTCGCGTTTGGCGATTTTTGTTCCATT
>CAZFKF010001304.1:0-2073 GCA_964518805.1 uncultured Planctomycetaceae bacterium
TGTTGAGTTCGATGCCGGCGCCGGCGTCGAAGATGCTGGAGTGCGAATCGTGGATGAAGTCGCTCGAGCAGACCTCGTCGTCGCAGTAGGCCAGGATGCCCTTGAGGTACGTCTCGCTGGCCTTCTTCATGGCCGCGCAGATCTCCTTGTAGCTCGTCTCCTTGGTGGTGCGGACGGTCAGGTCGACGACGCTTACGGTCGGCGTAGGCACGCGGAACGCCATGCCGGTGAGCTTGCCCTTGACCTCGGGAATGGCCAGGCCCACGGCCTTGGCGGCGCCGGTCGTCGAAGGGATGATGTTAATCGCCGCGCTGCGTCCGCCCTTCCAGTCCTTCTTCGAGGGACCGTCGACGGTCTTCTGCGTGGCCGTATAGCTGTGCACGGTGGTCATCAGTCCTTCGTCGATGCCGAACCCTTCCTTCAACAGCACGTGGACCACCGGGGCCAGGCAGTTGGTGGTGCAACTGGCGTTGGAAATGACGTTGTGCTTGGCCGCGTCGTACTTGCCTTCGTTCACCCCCAGCACGATGGTGATGTCTTCATTCTTGGCCGGGGCCGAGATGATCACTTTCTTGGCTCCGCCCGGATCGATGTGCCCCTTGGCCTTGGTGGCGTCGGTGAACAGACCCGTCGACTCGATGACGATGTTGGCTCCCAGCGCCTTCCACGGCATGGCGGCGGGGCCTTCCTTGACGGCCAGGCACTTGATCTTCTGGCCGTTGACCACGAGCACGTCGTCCTCGGCGACCTTGTCGCTGGACTTCTCGCTGGTCACCGTGCCAGGGAATTTGCCCTGGATCGAGTCGAACTTCAGCAGATAGGCGAGATTGTCGGCGGGGACAATGTCGTTGACGGCGACGACTTCGATTTCCTTGCCCAGAAGTCCCTGATCGCAAATCGCGCGGAACACCAAGCGACCGATCCGACCAAACCCATTAATGCCAACTCGAATTGCCACGACCCATCTCCTTTCGCAAATCCGTACACCCCGATCGCGGGGACATCGAAGATCCGCCCGGTCGACCATCGACCACCGCGGGCTTATTGCAGCACTGAAGAATTGGGTATTATAGTGCGGGGTTTACCGGGCAGCAACCGCCTGGAGACGCCTCCCAGGAATCGCGCCGCTCGGAGAAACGCAGGCGCGAATTCATCGAACGCCCCAAGCGAAGGAGCGGACGGTCGGAGATGCGAGGTTCGTGGGGATGCCAAGAGGACGGTCTAGGTGTCCTCGTCGTCGCTCTTGGCTGGCTTCTTCTTTTTCTTGGCCGGCTTCTCTGAGGTGTCCGTGGCAGCCGCCTTGGACCGCTTTTTGGGAGCGCCGTCGGTCGCCTCGCCGTCATCCTCGGAGGCCGATTTTTTGGCGCCCGCCTCGCCCTTTTTGGCCTTGGGCGATCCATCGTCGTCTTTCTTCTCGGCCTTGTCGTCGACTGACTTCGCTTCGGCCGCGTCTTCGGCATCCGCCCCGCGTTTGCCCTTGGCTCCCTTGGCGGAGTGTTTCTTGGCGTCGCGCTGCGGCATCCCCAGCGGCTCGGCCAAGATGATGTCGACGTCCTCGGCATAGCCTCGGTTGGCCATGGCCTGACGCCCCTGAATGCGAACCTGGTCGCCTTTTCGCGCCAGCGTATACGCCAAGGGATCGTCCAATTCCACGTCGATATCCGCGTCTTCGGCCACTTCCAGCCGGAGTGACTGCCTGAACAACGTGGTTGGCACCTGGAGCGTTAGCCTGCCATTGCTGACGCCGACGATCTGCCCGCGAATGTCGAATACCTCGCCTGCGCCCGCCTTGCCGGCTCCCTCCTTGCGCCCGCCAAAATCGGCCGCAGCGCCGAAGGCCGGCTTGGCCTCCTTCTTCTTTCCCTCCCCTGCGCGAGGGCCGAAACTCGTTCCCAAGCCGGTATCCGCCTCGGCCCCGGGCTGCCGCGACTGCGAAGGAGTGAAAATGGTCAGCTTGCTGACCTTCTGCTCAACCGCCCCCCGCTTGCTCACCTCGCCGACGAAGCGAATGAAATAGCCGGGCGCGAGAAAATCGGGCTTGGCCTTACCCTGCACCTGGCATCGCACCGTGGG
>CAZFKF010001305.1:0-2071 GCA_964518805.1 uncultured Planctomycetaceae bacterium
CGTGCTGGCCGACATCCAGAAGCACCACGACTGCTGGGGCCACTACCACACCGGTGGCATGCCCGGCCGCAATGAGATCGACGGCACCCAGACCCTCGATTACCGCAAGATCATGCAGGCCATTGCCGACACCGGCTTCACGGGCTACGTAGGGCAGGAGTTCATCCCCAAGAATGCCGACGCGTTGAAGAGCCTCGAACAGGCCGTCGCCATCTGCGACGTTTGAGCCCGTAGGATGGCTCTCCGAGCCGTCGCCAGCGTGTCGTGTTTCACACAGATGTTAGCTTATCGGCGTTGGGTGCCACTGCTGGCTTGTCCAGCAGTGGCGCCCAACTTCACTACCCTCCGCCGAATAAGACACCGCATTTGCGAGACACTGCACTACCAGCGGCTGCGCGTTCTATTTGAACTTGATGCGCCCAAGGTCCAGCTTGTTGTCGAGCAACCGATCGAGGCCGGGCATCTGACGCGTGGCCAGGTCGCGCAGTTGCTGCACGTCGACGCCGTTCTGCTGGAGCTTCGCCAGCAGCGCCTGTTGCCGGGTATGGAACGCTTGCTCGAACCGGGCTACTTCCCCGTCGACTCGGGTCTGGACGACGCGCGCCAACTCGTCGCGTCGCGACTCGATCTCTTTCAAGAGGATCGACTGAAAGGCCTGGGCGAGCTGGCCGCCGAGGCTCGAGCGGACCTTCGCTTCGGGCTTGTCGAGCGTGCCGGAGAGGGCAACGGTTGCGTCGAGCGTGTTGACCTTGCCCAGGGCCTCACGGAGACGGCGGGCCATCGCATCGCCGCCGTAGCTGGCGCTGAGCTGCGGCTCCAATTCGACTTGCTCCTGACGCAGAGACAATCTGCCCGAGAGACTGTCGCCCACGAGCTCCATACGCAGCGACAGACGCGCCGTGCCCGGCGAGACCGCCACGGCCATTTGACCGGCCTTGCCCAGCACCCGCTTGGGCTGGGCCAGCGCCGGGCAAGAGACCGTGAGATAATCGCGGGCCACCGGCTGGGTGCGGTCGGCGATGGCCTCGATCTGCATGGCCACCGGGCCGCGGATCTCGACATGGAACACCGCCGGCTGCCCGTAGAGGGCCGGCTGCGTGGTGATTCCTTTGGCCTCGCCCACGAACTCGAACCGCTTGCCGCCGCTCTGCCCTTCGCCTTCGAGACGCAACGAGCGGATCACAAAATCGGGCTGTGGCGAGAGCCCGGCGAAGACCATGTCGACGCCTCGGGCGCGGGTGGGACCGCCGGACTTTGAGTCGTCCGAGTCCCTTGATTTGCCCGGAATGTGCTTGCGGATCCAGTGGACCCACTGCGCCGCCGTCTGAACGCGCTGGTTCAACTCGTGTCCGAGCAGGAACTCGGAGAGCCCGCCCGATTCGAGGTCGTCCAGCCGCAGTTGCTCGCGGATTTTCCGGAGGTCCTCGTCCCGAGCGGCTACGATGCGGTCTCGATCGCGGAATGCCTGATCGTGCAACCGCTGAACCTCGCTGCGGAATTCGGCCACTTCGCGATTGAGCGATTCGCCCTCGGCAACCATCTGCTGGGCACGCCCGAGGTTCTGCAGCGGATCGGCGCTGGCGCCCTTGGCCAGTTCCCGCAGGCGATCGGCGCGGGCCTTCATCTGTTCGGCGCGGGCTTCCATCCGCTCTAACTCGGCGGGCCAGCGCTGGCTCAGTTCCTTGGCGAGCCGGACGGATTGAAGCTGCTCGACCTCTTCGGTGATCTCACGCTTCACGAGCATCGCGAAACGCTCGAACCACGCCTGGCCGAGCCCCACGAGCGGTGCGGGGTCCAGCCGGATGGCCAGGTCGTCCGGCAATAGGTCCAGCAGCCTGCCGAATTCCATCGCGCCGGACGTGCTTCGCGCGGTGCCCAGACGCAGACCGCTGATGCGGCCTTCGCGCACGACGAATCGCCGCTTGAGCAAGGGGAATACCTCGAAGCCCAGGGTGACGTCTTGGGCCTCGAAGAGATTCCGCATCGGATCGCCAGCATTGGCGACCTGGACTTCGTGCAAGGTCACTTCGGCCGTTGCGAGGTGCGTCGTCACCCGGCCCAGGTCCACCTT
>CAZFKF010001306.1:0-2071 GCA_964518805.1 uncultured Planctomycetaceae bacterium
TGGGCCGGCGACCTGGAACGCAGCTACGACGTCAACAAACAGCCGGTGCCTTACGCCGGGAGGCGGCAGTGGCTGCGCGTGGTTTCGGGCGCGGGCGTCTTCAGACTGTTCACCAGCGGCGACGGGGTCTCGTGGCGGCAGTCCACTGTTCACTCGCCAGGCTTTGAGGGGAAGTGCGTCCAAGTCGGGCTCTACTGCCTTCCGGCCCCGCAGAAGCGGTCGATCAAGCTCCGTTCGATTGCATCGCGGCGTCTCGAATCGTTCTACGCCTTGGTGCCCGAGGCCGTGCTGGCCCGCGTCCCGCCCATCCCTAAGAAGGTCGACAAGCCTGAGGAGTGGCAGGTCTGGATGGTGGAGTCGCGTCCGCCCGACGTCGCAGCGGCGGCCTGGTGGCGGGCCTGCGTGCTCCGCACGCTCGGGGCGGGGGTGAGGCCGCAACTGGCCCAGCCGATCCTCACCCGGCTCCAGCAGGCCGTGCTCGAGGAGTCTCCCGGTCTGGATCTCGATCGGCTCTTGCAGTTCATGGCCGATTCCGTGCTTCTGTATGCCAGCGAGGATTGGGCGTCGATGGATCGGCTCCTGCCCGAGGTCCGCCGGCTCGGCGGCGCGCTGGTGTGCCGCGGGCAGTCGGCGCCGTTTAGCGTCATGAGCCGGGCCATGCTGCGGTGGTCGTTCTGGCACCCGCGGCGACTGCCGGTGTTCTCCGACGAACTGCTGCGCCACGAACTGTTCCTGCTTGCCGGGCAGGAGCGCGAGGAGCCGATCCGCTCGCTCTGCCGGCAGGTGCGTTACTGGGCCAGCACGGGCGGGCCGCGCCAGTGGGACGAGCCGGTCAGCGCGCATGCCGAATACCTGACGCAATGGGCCAACCCCGTCATTGCGCCGGCCGCGGGAAAACCCCGGCGCGGCCGGCGTCCTCTCCGCCTGCCGTCGTACCAGGCCACCAATCCGCTCGTCGAGCAGATCAGCAAGGAAGGCTTCAACACGATTTCGGAGATCCGCGCCGCCGTCGACGGCCAGGCGTGGCGCGAGGCATGCCAGATCATCGTCTCGGCGCCAAATGCTACGTCGCTGGGATTGGTTCCCGACGGCGACGATCCTCGCCTTTTGGTCTCTTTCGCCCGGGCCGCGGCCGCCGAGATGCGGCAGAGTCCGGACATGGCCAAGACCATGCTCGACCAGTTTGGCAAGATCGGCCAATTGCGGCTCAACCAGGCGATCGCAGCGGGCGACGATCCAGTCGTCGAGGCCGTGGTGTCGCAGTTTCCCGACACGCCTGTGGCAACCCGCGCGCGGCAATGGCTGGGAGACCGCCGGTTGGCCTCGGGCCGGTTCCTCGAAGCCGCGGGATACTACCGCAGGGCCGTCGTGGCGCTGCCCGAAGAACAACGCGAGTCGCTCCTGGCCCGATATCGCCTGGCCGGGGCCTTGCTCGGAGAGGACTGGGGCCGGCCGCTTCAGACCGCCGTCCAGTTCGGCACAACGCCGTACACGGCCGCCGAATTTGAGCAGATGGCGGCCGGCCTGAGGCAATCGCCGGGCGAACCGGCCGCCGCGTCGACCGCGACGGTTGAGGCGTTCCATGCCGCATCGCGCGGGTTTGCCCCCGGCCGCTATGAACTCCGCTCTTGGGCAAAGCATGAAGGGAGCCATCTCAAGCGACCGGGGATCCTCCCGGATAAGGGCGTCGATTGGGTTGGTCGCCAGTCCGCCGTGCTGGCCACGTCGCGTCAGTTGATCGTCAACACCCAGGCGGAACTCGCGGCCTTCGATCTCGACTCGGGCAGGCTGCGCTGGTCGCAGGCTGTCGAGGCCGGCGAGCAGTATCAGCGATGGCCCTTGACGCCGATGCGGCCGGTGGCCTTCGGCCAGCGCATTCTCGCTCGCCGGTTGACGAAGGACGGCGTCGAGTTGGCCTGTCTCAACGCCGAAGACGGCAGAGTGCTCTGGACCAGCCAACCCGACGACTACGTGGCATCGGACGCGGTCGTCGTCGACGGCAAGCCGATGGCCCTGTGTTGTGCCTCGCAGGAGGGCGCCGGGAGAATCAGCCTGCTTCTGGCGGAGTTCC
>CAZFKF010001307.1:0-2068 GCA_964518805.1 uncultured Planctomycetaceae bacterium
TGAAGCATGCGGCGGCGGGTCATTGTGCGATTCATGTCACCCTCAGGGACTGCGAACGGCCGCCGCGTAGCCCTCCAGAGCCAACTCGGCTACGATCACTGAAAAACGCTCGGCTCTGGAGCCCCGAGCATTTCAAGATCGATCTTCTCGGAGAGGAACCGCACCGAGCCGTCGGCGATCATGGCGTAGAACCCGTTCGGGTGGAGGCCGGAAAGGGCCTTGAGCGGGTTGGCGTCGTCGGGCACAAACACGTCGGGCGGCCTCGCGCACGGCCGGCAACCGCAAGGCAATCATGATGCCCCCGCTGCTCGGGTTCAGCACGCCCTCGGCCGTGATGTTCTGACGGCTGGTGGTTTCCAATCCGACCGCGCTCCACCCCACCGTCGTGATGACCGATGCTTGCACCACGAGTCATGACGCGCCTCCTTTGCCGGTCCTGGGACGAAGCAACACCGAACGCCCGACCGAAGCGGCGAACGAGCCATTACCCTATCCCGTCTGCGACTGAGGCACAAGCCGCCCCCAAGTGGCAGATTCGCAGAAAGGGCCGGCGCACGCACGGCCGGCGGGCGCGGCGAGCCGACGGATCTCCAGCGGCCAGGGCCTTTTTCCGCGCCCGTGGTTCCATTATGATCGGGAATTCTTGCGCCGGAGGAGTCGCTTGCTGATGAAGTCCGAGTCGTCGAGTCGTTGGGTGATCGCCGCCATGGGCACGGCCTTGCAGCTCTGCCTAGGCACGGTCTACGCGTGGAGCTATTTCCAGAAGCCGCTGGTCGAGACATACGGCTGGGCCAACACCAAGGTGGCCTGGACATTCAGCCTCGCCATCTGCTCGTTGGGGCTATCGGCGGCCTGGGGCGGCCTGCAATTGCCGCGTTTGGGGCCGCGGCGTCTGGCGGTCGCCGGCGGCGTGCTGTTTGGCCTGGGCTACTTGCTGGCCGCGCTGGCGCTTTCCTGGAAGTCGCTCGTGCTTCTGTATCTAGGCTACGGCGTGATCGGCGGCATCGGACTGGGGCTGGGCTACGTCACGCCCGTGGCCACGGTGGCCAAGTGGTTTCCCGACAAGAAGGGCCTGGCCACCGGCATGGTAATCATGGGCTTCGGCTTCGGGGCCCTGTTGATGAGCAAGCTGGTGGCCCCGTGGCTCATGAACCTGTCCGGCGGAAATCTGGTGGCCGTGTTTGCCTGGTTGGGTGTGGGATTCATGGCGGCCACGGCCACCGTGGGCCTCTTCCTCCGCAACCCGCCCGAAGGTTTCGCACCGCCGGGCGGCCGTGGGGCGGCCGGCACGGCGCCGGCTGCCCCCGGTGAGCCCGAATCGTCGGACGCCTGGCGGGCCGTGGTTGGTCCCACGTTCGCCTTGATGTGGCTAGTGTTCTTCTGCAATATCCTGGCCGGGATCTCGATCATCAGCTTCCAGTCGCCGCTGTTCCAAAGCCTCTGGCACAGACTCCATCCGGAACTGTCGGCGGCCGCGCTCGCCTCGTACGGGGCCTCGTTGATCGCCGTCAGTTCGGTGCTCAACGGCGTGGGCCGGATGTTCTGGGGCGCCGTTTCGGACCACATCGGCCGCGTGCAAACGTTTCGCGTCATGCTCGCCAGCCAGATCGTCGTCTTCGGTCTGTTGATGGTTGTCGACAATCCTTGGGTCTTCGGCGGACTGATCTGTTACGTGCTGCTCTGCTACGGCGGCGGCTTCGGCACGATGCCCGCCTTCGTGCTCGACGTCTTCGGCAAGTGGCTGATGGCGACCGTATACGGGACGATCCTCACGGCCTGGTCGGCTGCCGGAATCGTCGGACCGCAACTGGTTGCCTTCCTCACCGACCGCTGCCCGGATCGCGCGTCGACTTGGTCCTTCGCCAGCGGCGCGGCCTTTCTCGCACTGGGGCTGGTCCTGTCGATCTTCTTGAAGAACGGCCGAGAGGCCGGGGCGTTTTAGCCCTCAAAGAAGCGATGTCTTTACACTGATTTTACGAAGAGACTCGAAACCTTCGGTGTTTTCCGGGGTCCAAAGGATGTTGGACTTAACCTTAGCCCTGGAGACAAGGAGGATTTCGAGTGAAGA
>CAZFKF010001308.1:0-2068 GCA_964518805.1 uncultured Planctomycetaceae bacterium
AGTACAACCTGGCCCGCATCGCAGCCTTGGCGGAGAAGGCCGTGGAGCAAGGGGCTGAGATCGTCAGCTTTCACGAGTGCTGCGTCACCGGGTACACGTTCCTGCAGGAGTTGTCGGCCGACGAGGTCGCGCGCTTGGCCGAACCGGTGCCGGACGGCCCCACCACGCAGCGGCTCACCGAGCTGGCGCGGAGGCTCAACGCGGCGATCCTCGCCGGACTGGTGGAAGTGGACGCGGGCAAGCTATTCAACTGCTACGTGGCCGTGACGCCGCAGGGGTTCGTGGCCAGGCACCGCAAGATCCACGAGTTCATCAGCCCGCACCTGGGCTGGGGCGACGAACTCGCCACGTTCGAGCTTTGCGGCGCGCGGTGCGGCATCTTGACGTGCTACGACAACAACCTGGTCGAGAATCCGAGGATCCTTGCACTCAAGGGAGCCGAGGTGGTTTTCGCCCCGCACGTGACCTGCGGATTGGAGAGCCCCATGCCCGGCCGGGGCAAGATCGACAAACGCCTCTGGGACAATCGCCAGCGCGACCCGGTGCCGCTGGCCATGGAGTTCCTCGGCCCCAAGGGACGCGGCTGGCTCATGCACTGGCTTCCCACCCGGGCGTACGAAAACGGCGTGTACTACATCTTCTCGAACCCGGTGGGCGTCGACCACGATACGATCAAGACCGGCAACGCCATGGTCATCGATCCCTACGGCGAGATCATCGCCGAGTCGCGGGCCCTGGGCGACGATGTGGTCGTTGGACTGTGTACGCCGGAAAAGATCGAGCGCTCGGGCGGACGCCGCTACCTCCGCGCCCGACGCCCGGAACTGTACGGCAAACTCGTCGAACCGCTTCCGCCCGGCCAGAAGCCAGAGGTCAACCCGGGGTGGCGGTTGGCGAAGTAACGGGGGAGACAGACTCGCGGTCGCTGGACCGTCGCCCGTGGTCGGTCGTTGGCGATTGGTGAGGCGTGGTGCCCTCGGAGACCTTCGGTCACGCAGGCGGCGGGGTCGTGAGACCCGCGCCGAGCGCGGTCAGCTTCCGAAATCGCTTCCAGGCATCTTCGCCGGCGGCGATCAGCAGCTTCCGTTCGCCGGCATCGAAGTATGCGGCCTTGGGGATGATTCCCAGGACGAGCACGGCCAGGACGAACAGGCCGCACCAGGGGCCCAGGCAAATCGCGATCGGCAGCGCCGCCGCGAGGACCAGCCCGCGATCGATCTGCATGCCGTGCCACCGTGCGAAGGACCATACCAGGCAAAGGATGACCAGTCGGGCCGCCGCCGTCGAAAGGACGGCTCCCAACAGTCCAAGGCTGCCCAGAAGCGGCGGGATCATGGCCACGTTGAGCGCCAGGCCGACCGCAAGCGAGGCCCCAATGAGCCGCGATTTCTCGGCGTACCAGAGGTAGTTGAACGAGACCACGGTCAGGCCCGTCCATACGGCGCAAACCAAGGCCCAGGGCAGCACCAGCAGGCCGTCGGCATAGCGATCTTGCCAGACTCGGTCGAAGAGGACCGGGGCAATCACCAGCACCGCCAACGAGGCCGCAACCAGACCGAGGCTGAGTACCTTGAGGATCAAACCGAGGCGGCGCGACACCTCGGCCCGCTGCCCACGGTCCCAGTCGGCACTCAGGTGCGGCGTGATCACGGCGGCCAGCAACTCGGCCACGCCCACGAACAAAACCGGGAAGATCCTCGCCGTGTGATACTGGCCGACCAGATTCAATGCGTCGGCGGCCGGCAGCCCGCTGTAGTGGACGATCATGAAGCGATCGACCAGGTTGAAGGCGTTCGAGAGCCAATTGGTCACCCACAGCCAGAAGGCGAACGGCGCGAGCCTGGTCCAAAGCGAGCGGCCGGGCAATACGGCCTCGGCAGCCGGCAGGGCCCGCCAGATGTGGCTCCAGCGGAACATCGCCATCGCCATCGTGCAGCACGATGCGACGGCAAAGGCCACCACGACCGACACCGTCTGGGCCGACCACATCAACAGCAAGCCCACGCCCAGCACCGCGAAGACGAGACTGTTGACGAATTGCGTGAGCGACACGAAACGCACCTGGCGC
>CAZFKF010001309.1:0-2064 GCA_964518805.1 uncultured Planctomycetaceae bacterium
ACCCAAGTCCAGCACGCTCGCCCCCGGCGGCACCAACTCGACGATCGAATCGCAGTCCAGCCGCGGATTGTGAAAGATGCTCGTCGGACTGTGCCGCTGCGGCCCGTCCTCCGCGGGGGCGGGGAGTCTCCTCTCTTCGCAGTCCGGCTGTGGGCAGGAAAGGTTGGCCAGGAACGCTTGGATCAGTCCGCCGTAGGTGCTCAATTGGTTCGGAAGCAGGAACGCGTCGTGCCCGCAATCGCTTTCCACGTTGCAGTAGCTCACGGGCTTCCCGTCGGCGATCAGGGCGTCGACCATCTGTTGCGACTGGAAGGCCGGGAACAGCCAATCGCTGGTGAAACTGGTCAACAGCCAACGGCACGTGGCCGGACGGAACGATTCAACCAGCTTCTCGACGCTTTCCCCCAGATCGAACTGGTCCAGGGCCATGGTCAGCGTCAGATAGCTGTTGGCGTCGAACCGCTCGACGAACCGGTCGCCCTGGTACGCCAGATAGGAGCCCACGGCGAACTTGGTCTCGAACTGGGTGAGGACCTCGCGGGCCTGGAGCCGGTAGACGTCGAACTTCTGCGTCATCGCTTCGCGCGACAGGTACGTGATGTGTCCCAGCATGCGCGCGATGGCCAGCCCAACGGACGGGCCGGCGCCGTTCTCGTAATATCGTCCGGATTGGTAGCCGGGGTCGCGGAGGATGGCGTTGCGGCCCACGACGTCGAAGGCCACCGCCTGGCTGGTCAATCGCGGCGATGTCGCCACGGCGACCGCGCCGCCCACCCGATCCGGAAGCCGCACCGCCCAGGTGAGCACCATATGTCCGCCCAGCGAGCCGCCGACCACGGCCAGCAGGCGGTCGATGCCGAGGTGATCGACCAGGCGCCGCTGCACCTCCACCATGTCGCCGACGGTGATCAGGGGGAAATCGGGACCGTAAGGCTTGCCCGTCTCCGGATTCACGCTGTTGGGGCCGGTCGTGCCGCGACAACTGCCCAGGATGTTCGGGCAGATGACGAAGTACCGGTCTGTGTCGATCGACTTACCCGGCCCGACCGCGATGTCCCACCAGCCCGGGTCGTCGGTTTCGTCGTGCCGGGCCACGTGGGAGTCGCCGGAAAGCGCATGGCAAACCAGCACCGCGTTGTCGCGCAGCGGGCTCAATTGCCCGTAAGTCTCGTAGACCACCGTCACCTCCGAAAGCCGGCCGCCCGACTCCAATTGGAGCGGTTCGCTGAAGGTGACTCGCTGGGCATGCCTCAGGGGCCGTGCGTGGCGATTGCTGTCGCTGCTGCCAAAAGTCTCGCTCTCCGAAGCCATCTTGGACCGATCACCATCCTCCCGGCGAATGAAGCCGTCTGAATGCCTATCCTTGCGAAGCCTTGAGGGCCTGGTCAAGATCGGCAACGATGTCGCGAATGTCCTCGATGCCGATCGACAGGCGGACGAACTCCGGCGTCACGCCGGTTTGGGCCTGCTCCTCGGGCGTGAGTTGCGAGTGCGTCGTGGTGGCGGGGTGGATGATCAGCGACTTCGCGTCGCCGATGTTGGCCAGGTGGCTGAACAGCTTGACGTTGTTGATCAACCGCGCGCCCGCCTCCTTGCCCCCCTTGATGCCGAAGCCCACGATGGCGCCCGCCCCGTCCGGCAAGTACTTCTTGACGTTGGCGTGGTCGGGGTGACTGGGCAGGCCCGGATAATTCACCCACGCCACGGCCGGATGCTGCGCCAGAAACTCGGCCACGGCCAGCGCATTCTTCGAGTGCCGTTCGACGCGCAGGTGCAGCGTCTCCAGCCCCAACAGCGTCAGGAACGATGCGAAGGGACTTTGGCAGGCGCCCGTGTCGCGCAGCCAGTGCGTGCGCATGTGGAGGATATAGGCAATGTTGCCGATCGGCCGCAACGCCTCCTCGAACACGAGACCGTGATAGGCCGGATCGGGGGCCGTGAATTCGGGCCACTTCGCCGGCTCCTTGGCCCACGGAAACTTGCCGCTATCGACGACCGCCCCGCCCACATGGACGCCGTGCCCGGCAAGAAACTTCGTGGTCGAATAGACCACGATGTCGAACC
>CAZFKF010001310.1:0-2064 GCA_964518805.1 uncultured Planctomycetaceae bacterium
CCCGGCGCGCCAGAATGACCACTGGTCGGACAATCCGACGCCGGGTACCAAGGATTCGGGCGGGGCTGCGCCCTGAGACGGAAACGGCTCGCTTCGGCGGAACGCTCGGATCGCGCGCCGCACCAGGCGGCGCGACTTGAAGTTGCCGACGAAGAAGATGAAATCGCCCGCCGATGGAAAGAGCCTGCCGAACGGGGGCGGATACTTCTGGCTGGCGGGGCTGTCGCTGAAGTAGCCGATGGTCTCCAGACTCAGCATCGCCACGATCCTTTCGCTTCGCTCCGCGCACCGTCGGGCGTAGACCAGCGATCCCATGTCCTCGGTATGGAAGAACGGCGGCTCCTCGTTGGCAAAGGCCACGAAGCGAAGCGTCCTCTTGGGCTTGCGTTCGGAGAACGTGCGAGCGAGGGCCAGCACGGCAGCGACGCCACTGGTATTGTCGTTGGCCCCCGGCGAACCCCAGACCGTGTCGTAATGGGCGCCGATGACAACGACCTCCTTCGGGCGAGCACTGCCGGAAATCTCGACTTCGAGATTCGAGCACTCGACGCCGACAGCCGTGTACCGCTGGCGGCGGACGTCGTAGCCTTCCGCACGGAGCTCCGACTCGATGTACTCGGCGGCCTGCGCCAACTGCCTGGGGCAATTGAGGACGTTGCGTTCGCCGATGTCCGTGGCCAAGAAGTAAATGTCGCGGCGCAGCTCCTGCGTCAGCGCCATCAGCGTGTCATCCGGGGGAGGCAAGGGCCCGCAATGGCTTCTCCCCGGCATGCGGATCAGTTCCCACCATGCCACGCCAGGCACGAGCAGGATCAGGCCCAACAGGACCCCAAGAACCCAGAGCAAAGGTACTCCCAATCCCGGCGATTACCGCCGTGTTCATCGTGTCCACCTTTCGGCGACGACTCGCCCCGCGGCATTCCGGTGGGCCTGAGATTGGCTTGGTCCACCCCAACGCGTGCCTGGGAGTCGGGATCAGGGCGTCTGGCAGCCCTGATCCCTCGCCCCTCGTCTCGCGGCCCGAATCACTTTCCGAGCAGGTGCTCGATCACGGCCAACTCCAGGGCCTCGTAGTCGCGGCTGGCGATGCACT
Organism: uncultured Planctomycetaceae bacterium; assembly: GCA_964518805.1. Classification (GTDB taxonomy): domain Bacteria; phylum Planctomycetota; class Planctomycetia; order Pirellulales; family Thermoguttaceae; genus CALFBP01. The sequence continues at coordinate 1,094 of CAZFKF010001310.1, forward strand.
GCTGTTCGACGTCCTTGGGGAACGTGCGAACCTTCTCCAGCAGGTGCAGGAAGATCGTGCGGCTGTTGGAAAGGTGACGCGTGGCCGCGTCGGCCTTCTGGCTCCGCATGGCCTTGACGTCGAGGCCGATAAAGCGGCCGGTCTCGGGATATCCGGCCAACTCCAGCACGCGGACCTGGTTGTAGGCCCCGCGGAGGTTGGCCGCGCCGAAGGTCTTGTCCTGGTCGAACTTCAAACCGTTCTGGTCATTGAGGTGGACGCTCCAGAGCTTTCCGGCCGAGAGAGCGAAGGCCATCTCGTCCGAAGGATCGAGCCCGGCCAACAGGGCGTGGGCCGTCTCGATGAGCCCGCCCACCCGCTTCGGATCGATCGTTTGGTGAGCGATTGCCAAGGCGTGCCCGATCGTGGGGATGAAGGCGTGATCCATCGGCTCGTTGGGCTTGGGCTCGATGGCGATGGTGATCTCGGGATCGTATTCGAGGATGTGATTGAGGGCTTCGAGCAGGTGCTTATGGGCCTCGATGGCGTTCTTCGACTCGCGGATATAGGTTCCCTCGCGAGCCAGCCAGAGGACGATCAGCTTGGTGCCCAGGGCGTTGGCGATGTCGACCGTGCGCTCGCTCCGCCCGCGGGCCCACTTGCGGCACTTCGGATCGTTGGCCGTGAACCCGCCATCAACGCCCTTGGGGTGCTCCCAGAGCCGCGGGGCCACGAACTCGGCCACGAGCCCCTCGCCGTCGAGCATCCGCTTGACCGCCGCGGCCTTCTTGGTGATCTGAGCCGGTTCCAGCTTTTCCATCTCCGGCACGGCGTCGTCGTCGTGGAACTGCACGCCGTCGAAGCCGAGTTGCTTGTACATCCGCACCTTCTTGGCGAAAGCCACGGACGACCGCACCGTCGGCCCGAACGGATCGGCCCCCTCATGGATATTCCACGGACCAAATGAAAAACGATAGTCACCTGCCATGATC
>CAZFKF010001311.1:0-2062 GCA_964518805.1 uncultured Planctomycetaceae bacterium
CGGGCCAATCGACGGGCCAAGGGACTCATGTCCGGCGTATAGTCGAGGGCTTCGTCAAGGCTCCGAACGGCAAGGCTGACGGGGTGCCCCTTCTTTCGTCCCTTGACGGCCAGAAGCCGGCCAACCGCCCGCACATCGAGCGCCCGGGCAGCCAATCCGTAGACCGTTTCGGTCGGAAAGGCGACCAGCTTGCCCTCAACCAGGGCTTGAACCGCGCGATGCACTACATCGCGGGCGTCGTCAGCGGCTCGAACATCGATCACAAACGGCGGCATTCACCCCTCGCGCGAAAACGCAATGCAATGGCCACCCCCAATGCTACCCGAATCGGGGCTTGGAGGGAATCGGCCCGGGGCCTTCCGCTGCAAGGGAATGCACAAGATAATCTTCGGAGGGGTTCCCGCGTGGTGGTTATTTGCCCCGCCGGTAGAATGTACTCGTCCGGCTCAAATAGCCGCGGCGAACGTCCGCGCCCTTGACGTTATCGGACGTTCGCAATAAAGTGCCTGGATTACCTGTGCAGCTCGACCGGAGGCTGTTCTCGACGGGAACGGAGTACCCAGTTAGGCCCCCATTCCAATCTGCCGCCTGCTCAAGTCGGAAGCTCTCTCGACCCGTGCCCAAGGTTGATTCCCGTGGCATGTGCGCGCCGAGCAGAAGAGAGCCGTCTGGGCCGGGGCCATCTTCCTAGTTGTTCAAGACCATGAGCGCAGCCGCTGTACTTCTGGCAACGACGGGCGTCCTCGTTGCCGGAGGACTGAAGGAGAGCATTACTCATCGGAGGCGTCTGAAGAAGATCCCTATCCGAATTCACGTCAACGGCACGCGGGGCAAGTCGAGCGTAGCTCGCCTGATTGCCGCGGGGTTGCGGGCAGGCGGCGTCCGTACGTGCTGCAAGACGACCGGGACGCTGCCGCGAATGATTCTTCCCGACGGCACCGAGTACCCCGTCTTTCGCCCTGCCCGCGCCAACATCATCGAACAGATCCGCATCGTCGACGCCGCGGTCGAGGCCGGAGCCGAGGCCCTGGTCATCGAATGCATGGCCCTGATTCCGCACCTCCAATGGCTCAGCGAGTCGCGATTGATCCGGGCCACGCACGGCGTCATCACGAATGCCCGGGAAGACCATCTCGAAGTGATGGGCCCGACCGAACGCGACGTGGCGGCGGCGCTCTTGGGCATGGTGCCCGTCGGCGGCAAACTGTTTACCGCCGAGCAGGACCACCTCGATCTGTTTGCCAAGGCCGCCACGGACCGGCGCACCGAGTTGATCGCCGTTGCGGCCGAAGACACGGAGCGGATCACACCGTTGGACTTGGCGGGGTTCAGCTACGTGGAGCATGCCGAGAACGTGGCCCTTGCCTTACGCGTGTGCGAGGACCTGAAGGTGTCTCGCGCCACCGCCCTGCGCGGCATGTGGGAGGCGAAACCCGATCCCGGGGCCATGACGGCTCACGAGATGGATTTCTTCGGCCGCGAGATCGTCTTTGTCAACGGATTTGCGGCCAACGATCCCGAATCCACCGAGCGGATCTGGCGCATGGCCGTGGAGCGATATCCCCACGTGGAGAAGCGGATCGCAGTGTTCAATTGCCGCATCGATCGGCCCGACCGCTCCGATCAATTGGGCAAGGCGATGGTCGCCTGGCCGCAGGCCGATCGCTACGTGCTGATCGGCAGCGGAACCTATATCTTCGCCCGGGCGGCCACCAGGGCCGGCCTCGACCCGCTCAAACTGGCTTTTGCCGAAGACCGCCGCGTCGACGAAGTCTTCGAAATGGTTGTGGGGATGTCCGGGAAGTCGGCCCTGGTGATGGGCATGGCCAACATCGGCGGAATCGGCCTGGATGTGGTCCAGTATTTCGCAAACCGAAGCGCGATGAAGGTGTTTCGATGACTCCTGTTTTAACCGTGGCCGTCGGGGTCGGGCTGGCCGTGAGCCTGGTCTTCTCGGAGATCTTCGGGCTGGCCGCCGGCGGCATGGTCGTTCCCGGCGATTTCGCCCTCAGCCTCGAGCGGCCGCAGGACGTGGTGCTTGCCATCGGCGTGGGCCGGGGGC
>CAZFKF010001312.1:0-2060 GCA_964518805.1 uncultured Planctomycetaceae bacterium
GCACTTGGGCGCCGGTCAAGGAAAGCCACCAGATCGCCTGGTATTTCAACGACAAGTTCCCGTGGCTGGGCATGCTGTTCTGCGCCCCGATCGTGGGCCTGTGGTATTGGTGCACAGACCAGTACATCGTTCAGCGGGCCCTGGCCGCGCCCAACGAGCGGGTCGCCCGGCGCGGCAGCATCTGCGCCGCGTTCATGAAACTCCTGCCGGTGTTCGTGTTCATCATTCCCGGCATGATCTGCTTCGCGTTGGCCAAGACCGGCACGGCCGGGCTGACCGACCTCTTGGTCGATGGCAAGCCCGTGGCCGACAAGTGCCAGGCCGCCTTCCCGCTGATGGTTAAGACCGTCCTGCCCGTCGGCATCCGCGGCGTGGTGGTGGCCGGGCTGCTCTCGGCCCTGATGAGCTCGCTGGCCGGGGCGTTCAACGCCTCGTCCACGCTCTTTACGATGGACCTTTACCAGAAGCTGCGGTCCGGGGTGTCGCAGCACCAGTTGGTGTGGGTGGGGCGTGTGGCCACGGCCATGATGGTGCTCATCGCCCTGGCGTGGATTCCCGTGATTCGGGGCCAGAGCGGGCTGTATTTCTATCTCCAGTCGGTCCAGGGCTATCTCGCGCCGCCGATCTTCGTGGTCTTCTTCCTGGGCGTGTTCATGAAACGGCTCAACGGCAAGGGCTGCCTGGCGGCGCTCGTGGTCGGGTTCATCCTCGGCGTGTTCCGCCTGGCGGTCGATACCCCCGTCCTGCTGAAGTTGTCCGGCTATGAAAACGGCTACGCGCAGGGCTCCTTCCTTTGGATCGTCAACAACATCTACTTCCAGTATTACAGCCTGGGGATCTTCCTGGTCAGCATCGCGGTGATGATCGCGGTGAGCTACATGACCGCCCCGCCGGACTTCGCGAAGATCCAGGGGCTGACCTACGGCACGGCCACCGCCGAGCAGAAGCAGAAGACCCGCGAAAGCTGGACCTGGGGCGACGTGCTGACCTCGGCGCTCGTGCTGGTGTGCATCGTCGCGGCGTATCTGTACTTCACCGGCTGACCTTGGTGCCCGAGTCCCGGGACAAAACGTCGGTGCTGTCGGGATGGACCACGGCCGTTTGCCAGGAGGCGTTGATCGCGGACTCGTCAAGCTACCCGGTCGCTTGGTCCCGGGCGCCGCTTCCGGTGCCCTTGGCGTCGCAGGCGTTCATGGGCCTACGGGGTCAGAGCCTCAGCCGTCAGTGGCAATCTTGATCTGCCTTCTGCCAGCAAACGCCTACTGACCACTGTTCCTCTGACCCCAGACGGTCCGTTCAACGGAGTCGGACGACGGTCTCGCCCGCTTTCTTGTCCCGGATGGCGTCCTTCGGTCCCTGGAAATAGAGACTCTTGCCCAGGCCGGCAAACAGGGCGTCGGCGGCCCGGCCGGCATGCGCCGTCTTGGCGTTGAGCGCATAAGCGGCGTGGCTGTTGGTGATTGCAGCGACCCGGCTCGGGTAGCTGGTTGGAGCGTTCCAGGAGTTCAGGAGCCACAGCAGGGCCCGGTCGTTGGTGTCATAGTCGGTGGTGCCGCCGATTTGGATGGCATCGCCGCGTCCGGCCAGCAAGGAGTTCTTACCGGCGCCTCCGATCAACAGGCTGCGCCCGTTGCCGCCCCAGAGCGTGTTGTTGCCCGCTCCGCCCATGAGGAGGTTCGCCCCGCCGCCGCCCCAGAGCTGATCGTTGCCGGCGTCGCCGTAGAGCCAGGCCGGCAGCGTGAGGGAATTGGACATGCCGATGTAGTCGTCGCCCGAGAGGCCGTGGACCACGATCCGGCTGAGCGAGGCCGACCCGGGCGGGGGTGCAAAGGTGCCGAGGCTCCTCTTGTTGAGGGTCACCGTCACCGAGCCGGACGTCGGCCCGGGGTTGACCAGGATGACATCGTTGGCCGACGTGCCGGACACGCACAGCATCATTTGCGTGGGCGCCAGGGGATCGACCGTCTCGTAAGCGGTCCCTTGCCCTGACGTCACCGTCATCACGCCGTCCACATAGCCGATCGTATAGTTCGGCGACGCGGCGCCTCCGACCGTGATCG
>CAZFKF010001313.1:0-2059 GCA_964518805.1 uncultured Planctomycetaceae bacterium
TTGAAGAGACTATCCACCTTGCCAGCCCGCTGCAACTGATCGTGTCCGGCCCGCAAACGGACCTTGGCGTACCACTGCCTGAAAGTGAGACCAGCCCGAGCATGATTGCCATCGCCCGCGCTCCCGCATGCAGACCGAGTCACCGCACTTGGAATCGTCCTCCTCACGCGGTGGCCTCTCCGTTTCACCGTCGCCTGGCCGAAGGGCAGGCGATCGTCGCGCCCGAGGGAAACCTCGATGCGACGTATCAGGCAGCCAAGCGGGCCGTGGACATCGTCGGCGCTCTGCTCCTTCTGGCGGTCCTTTCGCCGGTCATGCTTGCCGTCTATCTCGTGCTGCTTGTGACGACCCGAGGCAAGCCGCTGTTTCGTCAGGTCCGCCTCGGTTGGCAAGGCCGGCCGTTCGTGATGTACAAGTTCCGTACGATGGTCGTCGACGCGGAAAGACGCCGCGGCGACGTGCACAACGAGCAGTCGGGCCCGGTCTTCAAGAACCGCTGCGACCCGCGCATCACGCGGCTGGGCCGCATCCTCCGCAAGACCAGCCTCGACGAGACGCCACAGTTGTTCAATGTTCTGGCGGGGCACATGTCGCTGGTGGGGCCGCGCCCGCCGCTTGCCGCCGAAGTCGCCCGCTACAAGCCCTGGCAGCGGCGTCGCCTGGCCGTGCGTCCGGGCTTGACGTGCCTTTGGCAAATCAGCGGCCGTTCGGAGATCGGCTTCGAAGATTGGGTCCGCATGGACCTCTGGTACCTCCACAACCAGAGCCTCCGCACCGGCCTGAGTCTGCTGGCCAAGACCCCGTGGAGCGTGTTGACCGGCCGCGGGGCGTATTGAGGTTAGGGCCGGCGAATCGATGAATGTCGAAAGAAATATCCAACCGTTGTTCCCTCGCCGGTCCTTAGCGGTAGAATTGGCGTGGCGACGCGAAGCGGCGGGCGTCGCTTCGCTCCGTCCGCCCTACGCGACTCCTGACTGTGCCAATCATCGTACCCGAAGAACGCGGTGAAGAGTCGTCGCACTCCAGCAACCCGCCAGACTGCCGGCGGAGTCGGCTTGCGGTGCTTCGGGCCATTGGCGTGCGACTGCTCGTCTGGGGCGGTCTGATGGCAGCGATCTTGCTGTACTCCGGTCATCTGCGTTGGCCGGCCGCGGAAAGCGAGCCGTCGCAACCCGTCGGGCCGGCGTCCGCCCCCGAAACGCCGGCGGGCCCCGGCTGGCCTCACGTGCGCGGGCCGTTGTATAGCGGCGTCTCCGAAGAAACGGGCCTGGCCGACCATTGGCCGGCTGGCGGGCCGGCCCTTGTCTGGAAGCGGGAGATCGGACGCGGCTACTCGGCCATGACGGCCGCAGGCAATCGGCTCTTCACCCAGCGGCAGACGGCTACCGAGCAATCGGTCCTCTGCCTCGACGCCCAGACGGGTGTCACGGTCTGGGAGTACCGCTACGGCTGGGCCTACGAACCCGGTGGCATGTATCCGGGTCCTCGGGCTACGCCCACCTGGCACGCAGGCCGGGTGTACTTCGCCGCGCCCGACGGCCTGATCGGATGCCTCCGGGCCGAAGACGGCACGCGCGTCTGGGAAATGAACGTCAATAAACAGTTCGGCGGACGCGGGACCGATTTCGGGTATGCCTGCTCGCCGCTGGTGGAAGCTGGAAAAGTGATTCTCCCGGTCGGTGGCGAGCGGGCCTCGGTCGTGGCCCTCAGCGCGATCGACGGCTCGACGGTCTGGACTTCAGGCAGCGAGCCGGCCAGCTACTGCTCGGCGATCCCCATCACCTTCAACGGCGGGCGACTGGTCGTGGCGTTCCTTCAGAACGCGTTGGCGCTGGTGGATCTGGAATCGGGCAAGTGGCTTTGGCAGCGAGAGTATTCAAAAGGGTACGACGAACACGCGGCGATTCCTGTCTACCGCGAACCGCACCTGATGGTCATGTCGCCGTTCCAGGCCGGAGCCGACCTGTTCCGGCTCGAAGCCCCCGCGACCACTTCCGGCGGCGGCCAGCCGGCGCCCGTACGCGCCCGGCTTGTCTGGCACGGTTCGGTCCTGTCGAAC
>CAZFKF010001314.1:0-2056 GCA_964518805.1 uncultured Planctomycetaceae bacterium
CCTCAACCACGTCGAGCAACACGCGGTACGCTCGGTACTTCGGCGTGGAAAGGACCAACTGCGTGCGGGCCTGCGGCGGTTGGTCGACCGTCGGCACATCGCCCACCAGGCGTCGATACTCGGCGAGCATCGCCTCTCGGACCTTCTGAAAATCGGCGCCGTGTGGCATGCCGTCGCGAGGCGCCGTCATGCTACCCTCCCGGGTCGCGAGGCCCCAACGCGACTGTCTCCGTGCCTCGCTTTCGGCAATCAGCCTCCGCAGGTGCTGAAGACGTTCCTCAAAATGGCGGTTCCGCCACGTCTCGGCCTGAGCGATGCCGACGCACCGAGCAGGAAGTGCGATCTCGCCGTCCGACGCGGGCAACTCCAATCGCTCGGCCAGCCGCGTCGCGCTTCGATCCGCCAAGTCGGACGGGGCAACGCCGGACACCGTCGCCAATGCGGCCGACGCCTTCAAACCGTCGTAGTATCGCTGGGCTCGGTTCAGTTCACGCGTTGTCCGGTCCTGGAGGTCCGGCGCGATTGAACGCGTTACCACCCCCAGAGGCCGCGGCGCCACCAGTGCGGCCAACTCCGCGTCGCCGCACACCAAGAGCTGACCCGGCAGCCGGCGATCGACCGGTTCCTGCCAACAGCGGTCGCGACGATCGAAATAGTCGGCCACCACAGCGGCCCGCACACGCCCATCCAACGCCGCTGCGTACAGGGCCGTCATGCCCCCTTGGCCAATCCCCGCCAGCCCGATCCGGCCCGGATCGACGTCGGCGCGCTGCCCCAGGTAATCGACCGCGGCAATCGTCTCTTCCACGTCGAATCCCGGCATGGTGCGGCCCACCGGGTATCCGAGGCGGTAGAGGATCGTGCGCCGGTCCTTGCCGCGCGTGATCGCGGAGTAAGGATGATCGGCCGTGCGCTCGATCGACTGCGGCACATAGACCAAAGCTCCCCGGGCAACCAGATTGCCCAGCCAGGCCGGCGCGTGCGAGCTCTCCATCAGGCCGGCGAAACGCTCGGGCCACGAGTCGGCATCAGGGCAAAGGACCATCGCCGCATGCCGCCCGGGCGACGTCGGAACGATCGCCAGCCCTCGTGCCGAAATGCCGCCGGTCAGCGGAAGACTCACGCGCTCGACGCGGCAGCCGCGCCCAGTGGCAATCGTGTCGACGTTCGGCGAACCCGCCAGTCGGCACTCCTCGTCGATGCCGAGCATCGCGCGGATCGGCACCCGATGTTGGCATAAGGAGCGATCGTAGGCCCCTGGCGAAGCGAAATCGGGCTCCCATTGCCGCCGGCAGGCTTCCTCAGCCGATGCGATTCTCTTCTGGAAATACGCCACGACTTGCCTCAATTGCGTTTGAACGACTTCCTCGGTGCCAAGCGGCATCTCGACCGGCTGCGTTCCCGGCAATCCCTCGGCAGCAGCCACGGTCATCGCAGCGACAAGCGTTATCGCACCGAGGACGACCAGCCGAACGACAGAGTAGACCATTGCGGGCACCTCGCGGGCGGCAGAAGAGGCGGCGACGGGGCAAACCGACGCATTCTTGCACCCTCGGAAGCCCCTCGCAATGCCCTCTCGTCCCATCCCCTGGCCTCCTCCGGGCGCGAACGGTATCATCGAGCAAAGTGCCCGAACTCCCCCGTGGAATCCCCGTTGAGGAGTCCGCCCGTGCGTCCCTGGAAGCTCGCCGAAACGAACTACGCCGCCACCAAAGGCCGCCGCTTTGAGGTGGCCGTGCTGCCGTTGGGGGCAACCGAACCCCATAATCTGCACCTCCCCTACGGCATGGACCTGTTCGAGGGCGACTTGATCGGCGAGAAGATCTGCGAGGTGGCGTGGCAGCGCGGGGCTAAGGTAATGCTGCTGCCGACCATTCCCTACGGCACCCAGACCAACCAGCGGGCCTTTCCGTTCTCGATGAACGTGAATCCTTCGACGCTCGGCGCCCTCATCGGCGACCTGGTGGAGAGCCTCGTGGGGCAGGGAATTCTGAAGATCGTGCTGCTGAACAGCCACGGCGGCAACGATCTCAAGTCGGTGCTGCGCGAGATGTAC
>CAZFKF010001315.1:0-2056 GCA_964518805.1 uncultured Planctomycetaceae bacterium
TGAAGGCGACCTGGGGCTGGTCCACGATCAAGGGCGGCCGTCCGAACCGGGCTCGAAGGCGATTCAGGGTGCCGAGGACGCTCTTGCGCCGCACCAGGTTTTCGATCAGCCGATGTTTGCCGGGGAAATCGAGCAGCATCGCCGCGATCAGGATCAGCACCAGCCCCGGCCCTGGTACTCCCGGCAACAACAGCACAACGCCCAGAATCGCCGCCATGCCGCCGAGGACGTTCCTTGCGATCACGAGGGCCCAGTGCCGGGCCGGGTGAAGCCGGATTTTCGGGGAAGATGCGGAGAAGTCGCGAAAATAGTCGGCCGGGAGCCGGACGATGATCAACGCGACCACGGCGTGGGCGACGATAAACAGGACAACCGATACCCCGATCGCGGCGAGCCCGGTCTTCCAACTGAGTTCGAGACCAAGGGGAAACGCGGTCATATCGCCCATCCAACCTCCCTTGACTCCCAACGCCGAAACCGCCGCGGGCGTGGCCGAGGCGCGAATTCTCACTCGGCATTCTGCAATTTGACCAGCACGCCCTGCACCGTGGCCAGTTGCTCTTCCAGGCTCGCCAGCGTGTCGCGCTCCTTTTGGACTACGGCCGCGGGGGCCCGCTGCACGAAGCTCTCGTTGCCGAGTTTCTTCTGCTGCGCAGCGATGCGGGCTTCGAGCTTGGAGAGTTCGTCACGCTTGCGCGCCAATTCAGCGTCGCGATCGATCAGGTTGGCCAAATCGACGTAAACCTCCATGCCGGGCAAACTGGTCGTGGCCGCCAGCGGCGGGGCTTCAACCGTCAGCCCCCAGGCCGTGGCCCGCGCGCCGGCCATCGACTCGAAGTACGGTTTCATCGGTTCCAGCAACGATGCGATCTCGGCGTCGCAACGCACCGAGAAGTCGATTTGCTTCTTGGGCGGAACGCTTTGCCGCGTGCGAATCTCGCGCACGGCGCGGAGCACCTCCTGGAAGCGGGCGAACCGGGCCTCGATCTGCGGGTCACGCCTGGGTGGCACGCCCTGAGGCTCGGCGAAGGGCGTGGCGGAAGGACCTCGCGTCTGGCCACGCCCATCGCTGCGCTCTGGGCGTGCCACCCAATCTGGCCACGGGGCGATAATCACGCTCTCGGCGGCCTTCGCAGGACGGTCAATTCCACGCTCCGGCGCAACCTGCCCCAGCAGTTGCCACACCTCCTCAGTCAGGAACGGAATCATCGGGTGCAGCAGGCGGAGCAAGGCGTCGAGCGTGTGCGCGAGCACGCGCTGGGCCACGGCCCGCGTCTCGGCGGCCTGTAGTCGCGATTTGACCATCTCGACGTAGAAACTGCAAAACTCGTCCCAGGCGAATTCGTAGAGCACCCGGGCCGCGTCGGCGTATTGATAGCGATCGAGGTAATCCGTGACTTGTTCGGTCACGGTCGCCAGGCGGCTGAGCACCCAACGGTCTTCCACGAGCAACTCCTGCTCGGCCACAGCGCCGGCCGTGTAACCTTCGAGGTTCATCAGGGCGAACCGCGAGGCGTTCCAGAGCTTGTTGCAGAAGTTGCGGGCCATCTCGAAGCGATCGCTCACCACGGCCCCGCGAGGCAGGGCCTTGTCGGCCGGCTTCTCGGCCCACTGGGTGGCAAAATCCTTGTGGCAATGCCCGCAGCCGATCCGCGGCAGCATGCGGTTCTCCTTGGTCTGCTCGACCAGGGACCCGCAATGCGGGCACTCGAACTCGACCGGCATGCGGATGTCCTGGGTTTCCGTGGTCAGGTACGCCAGCCCGAACCGCAGCGAGTCGGCGCCGAATTTCTCCATCACGTCGACCGGGTCCACGCCGTTGCCCTTGGATTTCGACATCCCTTCGCCGTAGGCGTCGAGAATTTTCGGGTGGATATAGACGTCGCGGAACGGCACCTCGCCCACGTTCTGTAGACCCGTGAGCACCATGCGCGCGACCCAGAGTGTGATGATGTCGCGGCTGGTGATGAGCACGCTCGTGGGATAGTAGTACTTGAGTTCCGGCGTCTCGTCGGGCCATCCGAGCGTCGAATGCGGCCAAAGGGCCGAGCTGAAT
>CAZFKF010001316.1:0-2056 GCA_964518805.1 uncultured Planctomycetaceae bacterium
TGCTGGGCAAGCCAGCAGTGGCACCCAACTGGTAAAGTCGAAAAGGACAGACCACCAGGTTCTGCCTAAGGTCTCCGGGCAGGAAGGGCCGCGATCGTCGACTTCGCCTCTTGAGTTCGCGGCCGTGCGCAGATACCATCTTCTCAAGGGGGTTGCGTCAAGTCTTCGACGAGGTCCGTGGAACATGAAGTTGATCATTGCGGTCATCCAGCCCAACCGACTCGAAGCGGTCAAACAAGCCTTGGCCGACGTCGAAGTCTTTCGCCTGACCGTCATGGATGTTCAGGGTTTCGGCCGGCAGAAGGGACACAGCGAGTTGTACCGCGGTCACGAGGTCACCGTGAACCTGGTTCGCAAGGTGCAGCTCATGATTGCCGTGAACGACAACTTCCTCCAGCCCACGATTGACGCAATCATCAAAGGCGGGCGCACAGGAGCGGCCGGAGAAGTGGGCGACGGGAAGATCTTTGTCCTGCCCCTAGAGGACTGCATCCGCATCCGCACCGGGGAACGCGGCGGCGAGGCGATCTGAGCTACCCCTGCTTTCCGGGTTATTTCCAAAACCTATCGGTGCCCCCCCTCGGCAACCGGGCCGGCCAATTGCTACGATTCACGTGACCTGGAACTCTGGATCGGTTCCGGCCTGTCGTACGGCTCGGCGCATGACGTGTGGAGACTGCGACAAAACCATCGAAGGGCTCTTGCCCGATATAGTGAACTGCCGTATACTGTACTGCGGTTCACTACTGCCGGCGATTGGGATTGCCTGGCACCGCCTTGGGCGGCTGCGTTCGCGAGGCCCAATTCACCGGCGCGGTCAAGACAGGAGGACTGTGCCCATGGTAACCGCCTCGAAGATAAGGACGAACCACCAGATGGCCAAGAAAGTCGTGCAGCGCGGCAAGGGCGCAGACGGTGCGGAGAAGTCCGCTGCCCCGCCGTCCCCCTTGGACAGCAATCCCAATCTGAAGAACACCGTCGCCCAGATCGAGAAGCAGTTCGGCGAAGGCGCGATCATGGCCTTGGGGTCCGAGCACTTCCACAAGATCGAGGGCATCCCCACCGGGAGCCTGTCGTTGGACATCGCCTTGGGAGGATATGGCATTCCGCGGGGGCGCATCGTGGAGATCTTCGGGCCCGAATCGAGCGGCAAGTCGACGCTGGCGTTGCACGCGGTGGCCCAAGCGCAGCGGGCCGGCGGCATCGCCGCCTATATCGACGCCGAACACGCCCTGGACCCCACCTGGGCCAAGAAGCTTGGCGTCGAGTTGGAGACGCTCTTGGTGAGCCAGCCCTCCAGCGGCGAAGAAGCGATGCACATTACGGAGATGCTCATCAAGTCGAACGCCGTGGACGTGATCGTCGTCGATTCGGTGGCCGCCTTGGTTCCGCAGAAGGAACTGGAAGGCGAAATCGGCGATTCCCATGTCGGCTTGCAGGCCCGGCTCATGAGCCAGTCCATGCGCAAGCTCACCGGCGCGATCGCCAAGAGCAAGACGGCCGTGATCTTCATCAACCAGATTCGCGAGAAGATCGGCGTGATGTTCGGCTCGCCCGAGACCACGCCCGGCGGCCGGGCCTTGAAGTTCTACAGTTCGTGCCGCATCGACATGCGGCGGATCGGCCAGATCAAAGAGGGTGAGGACGTCGTCGGCCAGCGAGTAAAGTGCAAGGTGGTCAAGAACAAGGTTGCCCCGCCATTCCGCACGGCGGAATTCGACATGATGGCCAGCGACGGCATCAGCTACGAGGCCGACGTGCTGGATTTGGCCGTGGCCCGACGGCTTGTGAGCAAGGTCGGCGCGTGGCTCAAGTACGGCGACATGCAGCTCGGACAAGGCCGGGAGAAGGTTCGCCAGTACCTCAGGGAGAATCCCGAACTCGTGGCGGAATTGCGCGGCAAAGTTCTCGAGTCTGCGACTTCCGCCCCTGCGGAGGCGGAGTAGCGCCCAGACGCACTTGCCGAGGGGCCGAGCGCCCGTTGGACATCCCCTCGCGTTTGGTATATACCCCGCACGGCGGTGAATGAGACATTCCATCGGACGCGGGTTTGTTG
>CAZFKF010001317.1:0-2054 GCA_964518805.1 uncultured Planctomycetaceae bacterium
GTTTCGATCATCGGGCCCCATTCCCGTCGAACCGCAAGCGGAACACTGGCAAAATCCAAGGATTGCCGTTGAACGATCGGCGGCCGACGTGCTGCCGGTCCCCGACTTCGCCGGCGAGGGCCGGCTGCGGGTCTTTGCGTGAACAACTCCAGAAAGGACGAACATGATAGCCAAGCAACTCATCCCAGCCGTGACCTACGTGCGCATGTCGGACGGCAAGCAGGAAGCCAGCCCCGGCCAGCAACGGGCCGAACTGGCGAAACTCGCCGAGCGGTGCGGGTTCAAAATCCTTCGCGAATACTTCGACGAGGGAATCAGCGGCGACGCCACGAGCAAGCGCAAGGCGTTTCTCCAGATGCACCGCGACGCCTGCAACGGGCGAGACTTCGATGCCATCTTGGCATGGGATCAGGATCGTTTCGGACGGTTCGATTCGATCGAAGCGGGATACTGGATCAAGCCTCTTCGGGACGCCGGCGTGCGTCTCGTGACCGTGGCCCAGGGGCCGATCGACTGGAACGACTTCACGGGCCGGATCATCTATTCGATCCAACAGGAGGGCAAGAACGCCTATCTGCGCGACCTATCCCGCAACGTCGCACGTGGGTCGCGAGCCAAGGCGGAAGCCGGTGAACTGGTGATTGCGTGCTGGGGATACCTCAAGGATGGATTGCGACTCGTGCCCAATCCCGCTATTGCCCCGATCATCCGCAGGATCTTCGATGAGTATCTGAGGGCAGGGACAAGCCTCCGGTCTCTGTGCCAGATGCTCAACACCGAAGGCATTCCATCGCCATCGGGCAAGGCGTGGCGAACCACGATGCTGCGGGCCATCCTTTGCCGACGCAAGTACACCGGGGCTTACGTCTGGGGCGAGACACAGCGGGGCGTCTATCACGCTGCTGGGGCCGCCGGCGTGATTACGAGGGCCAAGGGCGAGGCGAACCGCCGAGGCGATACGATCGTTCGCGACGGTATCTTCGAGCCGATCGTGCCCCTGAAAGTCTTCGAGCGGGTGCAACGGAAACTCGCCTTGGCGAAGAAGCATACGGCGCCGTTTCAGGGCGGCCTGGGCGATTACGTCTTGTCGGGGATGCTGCGCTGCGGGCGCTGCGGAGAATCCATGCCCGGCCGCAAGAGCGTGTACCGCGGCAAGACGCGGCGTGAGTACGCCTGCGGTGGCTATCACTTCGGCGGGAAAGCCCGATGCAATCGGAACACGGTTCACGAGCAACCGTTGGTCGATGCGATTATCCGCAAGCTGCAAACGGAGGTTTTGGCCCCGGAAATTCTGGAGGCGGTTCGGGCTGAAGTGCGTCGGCAACTGACAGTCGACAATCGCACCGACCCGGCGACGGCCGACCGGCTCCGTAAGCGGATCGCCACGCTGGACCGGCAGATTGACCAGGGGGCCGAAAGGATCTTGTCGGCACCGACCAGCATTGCCACCACGTTGTACGCGAAGCTGGAGACGCTCCAAGATCAGAGGCGGCAACTCCAGGCCGATCTTGAGGCCCAGGAGAGGCCCGTAGAGGCCGACGACGCCCAACAGGTGGAAATGGTCGAAGAGGCGATCGCGGCCCTCTGGACGCTGCGGGAGGCGATTTCAGACGCCGACGAGGCCGACCTGCGGAACCTGCTGGAGCACGTCATTTCCAAGGTGGATCTGTACTTCACGCACACAGAGCGGGCGTGCAAGGTACAGTCCCATTTCCAGCGGGGCGTGGTACATCTGAGGCCAAACGAAATCTTCAAGCTTGTACAGTCGCGCCAGCGCTCTTGGTAGGCTGACCGGGTGAGACTGGGGCTTGGCCCGCGCTACGCCTGCTGTTCGATCCACAGGGCCAGGCGGGGTGGGAGTTGTTGGGGGTGGGCAACGCCGGTGGTGGCCAGTTGCTGGACGGTGATCGAGGCCACGAGGTTGCCGACGACGGCGGCCTCGGGCAGGCTGGCGCCAGAGGCCAGGGCCAGGACCGTGCCGGCCGTGGCGCTGTCGCCCGCCCCGGTCGAATCGATCGGCCCGGGGACGCGCACGCCTGGCACGAGCGTAACCT
>CAZFKF010001318.1:0-2053 GCA_964518805.1 uncultured Planctomycetaceae bacterium
GGCGTCGGGCACGTCGGCGGTCCGGCTGATCGCGGCCACGTCGATGCTTCCCGTCTGACCATCGCCCAAGAGCAGCCAGTCGGACGGCACGAAGATCGCTCCCAGATCGACCGGGTTGATGGTCTTCTGTGGTCGCGCGATCGCCTCGGCTTCAAACGGCGCGACGTCCACTTTTTGCCGTGCCAGCTCAGTTCTCTTCCCGTCGGCCGATTTCGCCTCCAGAACAAGTTCCGAGGGCCAGGGATTGAAGGATGCCTGGGATGTGTAGGGCGGTTTGCCGCTCAAGCTTAGCACGGAGCGGGCCGTCTCCTTCGCGTCGCGATAGGCGATCAGCGCGTATCGCAGCGCAGGCTGCCGCTCGGTGGCAATCTCGACCACGGCCGTCAGCGGCCGGCCGATGCGATCCAGCCCGAACGGCGGGCGCCACGGATGCCCCGGATCGACGCGAATCTGCGCTGCCGGCTTCTTCGCAGGCACGTCCGCAGCCTGAACTCGCGGCGCGGAAGCCAACGTGAATGCGGCAAGCAAGACGACGAGGATGGCCCCATCGACCCGATTTGCTCTCTCAATCGTTCCTGTTGCGAAAAGCGTAGGGTGGGACAAGCGGAGCGCGGTCCCACCAACGTCCTCCGACAATTCTGGTGGGACCGCGCTCCGCTGGTCCCACCGTACGCCGTGCCTGCGCTCCCGCAACAGAAACTCGGTCGCCATGGATTCGGTCTCCCAGTGTCAAGAGGTATGGACGACGGCCGACGCCGGATGAGCGAATTCCGACGCGACCCGAACGGTCAACCCGCGCTGCTCCAGAACTGCAACGTCCGACGCCGACGCGCCCGCGTCGGTAATCACTTCGTCAATCTGCTCGGTCTCGAGGACCTTGCACAAGGCCCGCTGGCCGAACTTGGAATGATCGACCAACAACACGACGCGGGCCGCCTGCTCGGCGAGGATCTGCTTGATGCGGAAGGTGGCGATCGTCGACTCGAACGTGCCCTCCTCCGGCAGAAATCCCTTGGTGGAGAAGAAGGCCGAATCGGGAAAGAATCGCCGAGCCGCTTCCTCGGCCGTCGCGCCCACGAAACACGCGCTGGACGGATCGAACTGCCCGCCAAGACTGACCACAGTGTTCTCCTTGCCCTGGGCAAACTCCAAGCATGCCAAGGCCGAGTGCGTCACGAGGGTCAGGCCCCGGAGGTTCTTCGCAATTTGTCGGGAAAACACCAGGCTGGTGGTGCTGCCGTCGAGGAAGATCGTTTGACCAGGCTGGAGCTGCCTCAGGGCCTCAGCCGCGATCTGTTCCTTCTGCGCCCGGCAGACCGGCATACGCTGGTACACGGCCGATTCGTAGAACTGCTTGGGCCCCCGGGCGGTCTGCACGCCTCCCAGGGTCTTAATCACCTCGCCGCGTTCGAGCAGCTTGTCGGCATCCCGACGCACGGTCATCTCCGAGACGTTCAGCCGCTGGGCCAGCTCCTGGTAGGAGCACGCCCCGACGGCGTCCAGGTGGTCCAAAATCGTCTGCCGCCGCTGCGATTGCCGCATAGCCTAGTGCTGGGCCTTCAAAAGACCAGGTGATGCTGTAATTGTTTGTCAGAATATCATCCAGTAAGTGAAAAAGCAACACACCGATGATAAAATATTACATATGCGTCTAGTGGGTGGAAATATATAGCTATAAAATACTACCATGCCGACGATCACCAAGTGGCGGCTGGCAATCGCCACGGCAGTGGATTATCATGGCCAGCAGTTCGGACCCACGGCGAGACCCACCTAATGTCTGGGCTATCGGGCGATGCCCCGAACCCGCGCCGATAGCCTTCTTCACAGGATCGCTCCCATGCGCAGCCCTTTTGCCCCCGTTGTTTCGCGCTCTCTCATTCTCCTGGCAACCTTGCTGGCCATGGCTTCGGCCGTGCGAGCCGCGGTTCAAGCGCCGGCCGGTTTCTGCGCCGTGTTCAACGGCGAGAACCTCTCGGGCTGGCACGGGATGCCGCATTATGACCCCTACAAACTCGCCGCCATGCCCGAAGCGGAGCGGAAGAAGTTGACC
>CAZFKF010001319.1:0-2050 GCA_964518805.1 uncultured Planctomycetaceae bacterium
GTCGCTGACATTGTTTTGTAAGCCGATTGTTTTCCAAATCCTGTCGTTCTTGGACCTGTGGCTTGGTCTTGTCTTTCTTCGCGTTGCGGGGCTCGACCTGACTTTCGCCTCCTCGTAGGGGTAGAATTTGGACTTGGATCAAGTATGACCTGCATATCACTTCGAGTAGATTTCACGATGGCGAGAACGGCATTCGCGGGCGTTTTAGGGATGGTCCTTGGGATCGCCCTTCCGGGCCTCGGCGGCGATCGAGCGGCAGACCCCGCCGGGCAGGCCGTCTCCAACCCGGTGCTGCACGTTCCTCGCACGGCTGACTTCGAGGTGACCGGGCGGGGCGACGCGCCCGCTTGGGATAAGGCCCGGTGGGAACCGCTCCACCGCCGCCCCGGCGGAGGCCGTGACGATCAGACTCGTGTCAAGGTGCTGTATTCCGAGACCGGCCTGTACGTGCTGATGGATGGCGCCGATCGCAAGCTCACGGCGACGATGCAGGAGGATTTCCTCGATCTCTGGAACGAAGACGTCTTCGAGTTCTTCCTCTGGACGGACGAGCGCCATCCGGTGTACTTCGAGTACGAGATCTCGCCCCTGGGGTTCGAGTTGCCCATCCTGATCCCGAACTTGGGCGACAAATTCCTCGGGTGGCGTCCCTGGCACTACGAGGGAGCGCGCAAGACGCGCAAGGCAACGGCCGTGATTGGCGGGCCGAAGCAATCGGGCGCCAGGGTAACGGGGTGGAAGGCCGAGGTCTTCGTCCCTTACGAGTTGCTCGCTCCGTTGGGGAATGTGCCTCCGAAGCCCGGCACGCGATGGCGGGCCAACTTCTACCGAGTCGACTACGACGATACCCATAGCACAAGCTGGGATTGGGCCCGGGTGGGGAAGAGTTTCCATGAATTCCGTAAGTTCGGCACGCTCGTGTTCGAGTGAGCCCAGCCTGGGACAAGGCCGGCCTTCTGCTGCCGCAGAGGACCGTCGCCACAGGAGCGTGCAAGTGCATTGGACCCACAGGAGACGATATCCATGACCACAACAGCGCAGCGCGTCAAGGTTCCCGAGATCACCGAGACCCAATTGTTCATCGACGGCCGATGGGAGCCTGCCTCCAACGGCCGGACCTTTCCGACGATCAATCCGGCCACGGAAGAAGTGCTGGCCGAGGTCTCGGAGGGAACGGCCGAGGACGTGGACCGCGCCGTGCAAGCCGCGCGACGGGCGCTGGAGGAGGGGCCGTGGGCGACAACCGACGCCCGCGATCGCGGCGCCTTGCTGCACGCCCTGGCCGACGGCATCCTCAAACACCGCGAGGAATTGGCCGTCCTGGAGACGCTCGACAACGGCAAACGCATCTCGGATTCGCGCAACGTCGACGTGTCGCTGTGCGTCGAGTCGCTCCGCTACTACGCCGGGTACGCGGACAAGATCTACGGCAAGACGATCCCGGTGCGGGGGCCGTTCTTCACCTATACGCGCCGCGAGCCGGTCGGCGTGGCCGGGCAGATCATCCCCTGGAATTTCCCGATGGTCAACGTGGTGTGGAAATGGGCCCCGGCCCTGGCCGCCGGATGCACGATCGTGATGAAGCCCGCCGAACAGACCCCGCTCACCGCCCTCCGCCTGGCCCGAATCGCCAAGGAGGCGGGCGTGCCCGACGGCGTGATCAACATGGTTCCCGGCGATGGGCCGAACACCGGGGCCGCCATCGTGCACCACCCCGGCGTGGACAAGATTGCCTTCACCGGCTCGTGCGAAATCGGCCAAGTCATCATGCGCGAAGCGGCCTGCTCGCTCAAACGCGTGACCCTGGAACTCGGCGGCAAGAACCCCAACATCATCTTCGCCGATTGCGACATCGACGCGGCCATCGAGCAGTCGCACAACGGGCTGTATTGGCACCAGTGGCGGGTCTGCGCCTCGGGCAGCCGGCTGTTTGTCTAGGACAAGGTCTACGGCCAGGAGGACGACAAAATGGCCCGGCCGACCAGGAGGCACGACGGGGGCGATCCCCTGGCTCCGGAAGCCGACCAGGGGCCGCAGGACGCGCGCACCC
>CAZFKF010001320.1:0-2045 GCA_964518805.1 uncultured Planctomycetaceae bacterium
GGAATGGCTCGTCGAAGCCCGCCGGCGAGTCGTTCAGGCCGAAGCGGCTGCCCGGGCCGCGGGTATCGAAACCCGAGGAAACCGACCAACCTGCCCATCTTCACATGGGCGTGATTGACAGGGGGGTGGGATCGGTGTCAAAATGCGCCGCGGTGACTGGAAGCGACCAGTCGCCAAGGGCGTCAGAACCCTACAGGAATTCTCGCGATGTATCTCCATCAGGCCGTGAGCCAGGTTATCCGGGCGTGCGCTGAAGCGATGATCCGCCATAGGGCGGGGAGCAACGACGCACGCGGGCGTCCTGTACGCCTTCTGAACCGGGTAGCCTGGCTCGCGGCCTTTCTTGGGAGGTGTTCACATGCGATCGGCTACCCCATCGCGTCGTGCGTTTCTCGCGTCCGTAGCGGCCCTGGGGATCGCTCCGGCTACGTCGGAGGCCCCGCCGGCTTCGGAGCAGAAACGGAAGCGCGGCCGTCATGCGGTCTATGTCGCCGAATTGGTCGCCCACTTCGACCCTGACGGGCCGGCCGACATGCCGATCAGTTTCGACGGCCCGGTCAACGTCATCGATTGTTCGTTGCGGCTGAAGACAGCGACCAAGCGGGCACACGCATTCAACCGCCGTCAACTCCAATCCGGCAAGCCTGTCCGGGAGTGGGCCTTCGTGGTTGCCATCTGCAAGGAGGTGCCCGAAGTATGAAGAAGTTCTTCAGGTCCGCAATGGACAAAGCGAGGCGAGCCCGCGCTATCATGGCCAAGGGCTACTCGCAGAGCGAGGCGGCCTTCCTCGTCGGCCTTTCGTCGGGCCACTCGATCGCCACGTACAAGTGGCGGCATCCCGAAGTCTGGGACGAGCCGGTCGATATGAGCCTCGCGGCCGACGTGCCGGCCCGCGATCGCCGGCAGATCGTCACATCGGCCGAGGCGACCGCGTTTCACATCAGCCCGAAGAAAGACCGCGGCCCGTGCCCCATCTGCGGATTCCGCGCCAGCCTGGCCCTGCATCGTCTCATCGGGGCCGACGAAGCCGCCGACCTGGCCGGCGCCCGGTGGATCAAACGCCGACGGCATCCGCGCGGATCCTGGTATGACGTGCCGATCGGCGCCGATGGCCGGCCGGTGCCCAAGGCCGAACAGCCCGAGGGCTACGGTTTGACCGACTTGTCGAGGGAGCGGATTCGCCGGGCCGTGGCCATGCGGGCGCGTGGGGCTACGTTTCGACGGATCGCCGATGCCCTCGGCATTCAGCCCCAAGACGTGACCAAGTTGCGACACGACTATCGGGCGGCCTGGGCTGCGGAATGGGCCCGCGTCACGCTGGGAACGGTCGAGATGGCGAAGGCCAGGCGAGAGCCCAAGCCGGCCGCCGGCGAGCCCTGCCAGCCCGTCGCGTACACTCCCGCCGATCGGCCGACGGTCCGGCAATTTGTGGAGCACGCTTACATCCCACAGCACCTGGCCTTGGCACCGCGATCGGCAGAGCAGTTGCGAATCGTCGCCCGCAAGTTCCAAGAGCACGCCGGGCCGGTCCCCATCGCCGACGTGACCGACGATCAATGCACGGCCTTTCTGCGGTCGATGTTGGCCGACGGGAAGCACGCGGCCACTACGATCAATTCCCGCCGGCGAGAATTGGTGACGATTCTCCGTTTCGCCTGGAAGAAACGGTTTCGGGACGAGGTTCCTCGGGACGTGCCCCGGGTCCGCGAACTGCGGAAGCTGCCGGTGGCTTGGACCGTCGACGAGATTTCAAACCTCGTCGGCTTCTCGGGCCGGCTGTCCGGCTCCGTGGGCCCGTGCCTGGCTTGTCACTTCTGGCCGGCGCTCGAATTGGTGGCCTACTGGACCGGGGCACGGATCGGCGATATCCTCCGCATCGGCTCTGCGGACGTGGACCTCGAGCGCGGCGAGATCCTCGTCTGTGCGAGCAAGACCGGCAAGCAGAAGCTCTACCGGATTCACCACCAGGCCGTGGAAGCAGTCCGGGCGATCTATGACCCGCGGCGGGAGTTGCTGTTCGATTGGCCCTACTCGCCCGGTCACCT
>CAZFKF010001321.1:0-2045 GCA_964518805.1 uncultured Planctomycetaceae bacterium
TAATCATTGTACGATCTTCCAGTCTTGTCATTGGCAAGTGTTTTGAAGGGGGGGGCCAAGCGCATCACCGGCCCACCAGCGCCGGAGGTCAGCGCCGGAGGTCAGAGGCGATTCCGGTGGGCCGGCGTTGCGTTTGGCCCACCCTGCCATTTTCTTCTTCCCCTCCGCGTCCTCCGTGTTGAATCGATGGATTCTCCGCTACGGAGGAGCGAGGCGGTCGAAGAGGTCGGTGGGCCAGAGTCCCAGGCGATGGAATCCCGTGGGCACTGTCTGCTGATATTGCACGTAGGCGCTGGTGTCCTTGGCGGTGTACGAGACCTCGCCGCTGCGCGTGCCGAAGACCTTGTAGCCGGCCAGCACGCTGTTCTCGAAGTCGACGTGGAGTTGCTTGCCCGCCTTGCACCCGCAGCAGATGATGCCTGAGGAAGGCGTGCCGTGGGGCTGGGAGAAATTCAAGACCACCAGCCGGCAGTCCTTGAACTTCACGCGGGTGCAGAGGTCGTCCACGCCGGGCCAGCCGGCCTGCAAGGCGTTGTCCGGGCCGATGATCGTGCAGTCCTCGAAGGTCGCGTGCGGCGAGGCGGGCATCGCGCGGCTCTCCCCGCGCACGTAGACGCCGCCCGCATCGCCCCACCAGTCGAGGTTCAGGAAGTACGAGCGGCGGAACACCACCGGTTCGTCCTTGCGGGGCGTATGGGCCATGACCGCGGCGCCGGCGAAGCGGCCGATGCCCACGCAGTCCTCGACAACAGCCGAGAATTCGGCTCCTTTCTCGCAGGTGAGGTCCCAGCCGATGCCCCCTTCGGAGCCCGTGGCGTAGAGGTTGCGGTAGATCCAGCGGTCCCAGATGACGCCCGAAAAGTAGGGATCACAGCGCCACGGCCCCCACCAGTCGACGCATTTCAGGCCCGACTCGGGCAGCTTGGACTCGACGATCTTGAACGTGCCCTGGCGGCTTGGGTCGGTGCGCACGGCCACGCCCGGGCAACTCGTGTCGATCACCACCCAACCGGTCGCGCCGGAACCGAGCGTGCCGTCGCGGTCGCCGATCAACAGGTTGTAGGCTCCCGGCGCGCCTTTGTGGGCGGGATAGAGATTCGCCTCGACATAGGTATCGGGCCGGATGACGATGCGGTGTCCGCCCTGGGCGTCGGGCACGGCCAGCAATGCGGCCTGGATCGTGTGGAACGCCTTCTGCCAACTCGTGCCGTTGGAGTTGTCTCCCTTCTTGGAGACATAAAGCGTCACGCCCTTGTGCCCGGCGTAGCCGGGGGCCGAAGGATCGCCGGCCACGACGGGCCGTTGGCGCAGATTCGCCGGAAGGGCGCTCGCCGACCTCCCTCCGGCAATCGACTGCGGCGAGACGGTGTGGAAGACGTCCGTGGGCCACAGCCCGAGGCGTTCGAATCCTGCGGGCACGGTCTGCTCGAACTGGACGTAGGCGCGCACCGCGCCCTGGGTCGTGTAGGCGATGTGCCCGGGGTTCTTTCCGGTGCCGAAGACCTTGTAACCCATCAGGGAGCAGTCTTCCAAATCGACGTGAACGTGCTTGGGATCGGCCACGTCGCTGCAAATGATGCCCGACGACGGCGTGCCGCGGGGCTGCGAGAAGTTGAGCACGATCAGCCGGCACTTCGTGAGCTTCACGCGCACGTAGCGGCTGGGAAAGAGAATCTGCACGGCGTTGTCGGGACCGACCAGCGTGCAGTCTTCGCACACGGCGTCCGGGCAGCTTGGCACGGCCTTGTTGTAGGCCCCCACGGCGAGCCCGCCCGCGTCGCCCCACCAGTCCAGCGACATCAGGTAGCAGCGGCGGAACACGATGGGTTCTCTTTCCCGCGTGACCGGATATCCGAAGCCGCCGCCGAAGGCCCTGCCGATCCCCACGCAGTCCTCAACGATCACGGTGAAGCCCGTGCCGCTCTTGTCGGTGAGGTCCCAGAACAGGCCGGCGTCGCTGCCGGTCGTGTAGAGATTGCGCAGGATCCAGCGGTCCCAGCCAATGCTGGAGAACGTCGGATCGGTGTGTTGAGGCGACCAGCCTT
>CAZFKF010001322.1:0-2044 GCA_964518805.1 uncultured Planctomycetaceae bacterium
CTGTTTGTCCGGGAAGGAGAACTCGGTCGATCGCTGCGGCACCCCAACATCGTCCCGATCTACGAAGTCCACAGCCGGGGCAAGCAGCACTATCTCGTGATGGAGTTCGTGGAAGGAAGCACGCTGCGGGAATTCGTGAAGGCCCGCAAACGGCTCGACCCCATCGACGCGACGCGCCTGATGGCCGATATTGCCCGAGGGCTCGACTACGCATTCGGACGCTCCGTCATCCATCGCGACCTGAAGATGAGCAACGTGCTGGTTTCCAGTCGGGGTGAGGCGAAAATCGTGGACTTCGGTCTGGCGGGCATGGAGCAGGACGCCCGGGACGGCGAGGCCTCGGCCCGAACGGTGGACTACGCCGCCCTCGAACGTGCAACCGGTGTGCGCCGGGATGATCCGCGAAGCGACATCTTCTTCGCCGGGTGCATCTACTACCACATGCTTGGCGGACAATCGCCCTTGTACGAGGGACGCGACAGGTCCCACCGGCTCAGCCGGGCTCGATTTGGCGAAATCGTGCCCATCCAACAGATCGTGCCCACGGTGCCCCTGTTCGTGACCTACGTCGTCAATAAGGCGATGGCCTTGGACGCGTCGCGCCGTTATCAGAATCCGCGCGAGTTGCTCTCCGACGTCGAGTCGACGCTGACACGGTTGAAGGCGGGGGAGGCCAATGGCTGTGGCGGCGAGGGGCCACAGGCTGGCGACGATTCGCAGGGTGCCGATGTCGTCGATCCTGAGCGCCGGGTCATGGTGGTCGAAGCGAACCCCCGCATGCAGAACGTGCTGCGTGACGGACTCAAGAAAGCCGGCTATCGCGTTCTTCTGACCAGTGACCCGCAGCGAGCCATCGAGCGGCTCTCTCAGGTTCCCGACATCGCCCATTGCATCGTCTTTGGCGCCAAAGAGATCGGCGAACCGGCGCTCGACTGCTTCAATCGCCTCCCCGCGTACCCTTGGGCAAAATCGCTTCCGGCCTTGCTCCTGTTGGGTGAATCGCAACTCGCTTGGACCGCCCGAGCGCAGACCTCCGATCGCCGCCGCGTGCTCTCGTTGCCGATTACGTTAAGCAAACTCCGGGCAACGCTCGAAGCACTTGTGCCGAGAGCGCCTGCCTGAGAATCTTCCGCTGTCCGCCCGGCAATCACGCGCGTTGACCGCCGGGCCAGAGCCCCTATAATCAATCGCTCCTGGGATTTGTGCGATTGCACCGATCGCCGGTCCGGTTGTATGGAAATTGGCGCCCGCGCTGGGCGAGTTGTGCGGCCGCTACAAGGAGACAATAGGCATGGCCAATGTTGCAGAACTGGCGGAATCGAGTTTCCAACCCGAAGTGATGGACTCGACGATACCCGTATTGGTGGATTTTTGGGCCCCGTGGTGCGGGCCGTGCCGTCGCGTTGCGCCGTTGGTCGATCAATTGGCCCAAGAGTACGCCGGCCGGGTCAAATTCGTGAAAATCGACGTCGACCAAAGCCAGCAACTCGCCGGGAGTTATGGAATTCACAGCATCCCCACGCTGATGCTCTTCAAGATCGGCGAGGTGGTCGATCGGTTCGTCGGAATACCCCCCCTAAGTAAGGTTCAGGATGCGCTAAATCAGGCGGTAAGCTGATCCGGCTGCAACTTCGCGTGGCTTCCCGAGCCCAGCCTTGCCGATGACATCAAGTGAAGCGGTCTGCCCCTTTGCGCCGAACACGCTCGGCACGTTGTGGTCCGCGCACACTGAGAAGGCATCCTTGGATGGGTCCCACCGGCTGTTCACCCTCTGAACCGTCTTTCGGCCTAGAACCGGACCGAGGTGTGCCAGACGTACGTATCGATTCGGCCCATCTGCTTCCAGCTAGCCCAGAGCGAACGGCACCGGTGCGAGTGGATCACGCGTACGCGCCGGGAGCCGGGGCGGCACCCAACCTGCGAGTTGCCGAAACGGCGGACGCGTCCCAACAGTTGCGGACTCAGGCGGTCCAGCTTGCCGACCATCTAACCCAGCGGCAAGACGACCTCGAACGTCGCGAGGCGGAACTCGATGCTCGGGCGG
>CAZFKF010001323.1:0-2041 GCA_964518805.1 uncultured Planctomycetaceae bacterium
CCACCAAACAGGATGCTGCACAGACGCAGTTGCGCAAGGGGAAGGCTGGTCGACAAGTCGTCATCGGGCGCAGCAAGCTTGCGCATCAGAATGGGGAGCAGGACCGCAATCGTCTTCGCCTGCTCGTGAATCGTCGTCGCTTCGCCCATGGGGCCGGCCTTGAGAGGTCGCGAGCTTGGCCCGGTTCTTGTTTACCTAATGTGCCTATACCATTAAGGTACATAAAGTGTATGTTTGGGTCAAGTATCCGCCGGACACTGGATGGCGCGTTGAGAATGTGGTTCTGGCCCCCGTGTTATGCTCGCAGCGCAATAAGCAGGGGCGGCCAAGCCGCCCCTGCCTCACGACTCAGGATACCACTGGGAGTGGATGGTTATTCCACCTTTCGGGTCCAGGCTTTGGCTTCCCGTGGCGTTTCCGATGCGTTTCCGACCCCGGGTGCTGCCACGCCCCGCGAGGCCGGCTGGCCGCTTGGCGAGGTCGCGGCCCGTCTGTCCGACGAGCTAATGGTTGCCGTACCCGCCGGCTCGCCAGCCTTTGCAGCGGGTGGATTGGCGGGCTTGGCAGCCGGCGGATTGGCGGGATTCGCGGCTGGCGGAGCTCCAGGCTGGGCGGGCATCGCCCCTGGCTGCGGCAGCGTGCCGGGCGCTTCGAAGAGCTGCGGGCCGTGAGGCGCCGGCGTCCCTGCCGGAGCTGGCCCCTGGGCCGAGGCGTTCAATTCCTCTTCCGATTCCAACCGGATCTGCCACCCGCCGCCGAGGGCGCGGTATACCAGGATCAGACCTTGGGCGATCTGTCCGCGGGCCTGTGCCAAGAGATCCTGCTGAGTCACCAGTTCCTGTTCGATCTGGGCCACTCGGGTGAAGTCCGCGGTTCCCACTTGGTACTGGGCGATTACCACCTTCACGGCTTTTTCCGTATTCAGCACGCTCTCTTCGAGCAGTTTCGTGCGTTCCTGGGCCCGCAGGAAGGTCACGAGGCCGTCTTCCACCTCCCTGGCCGCGGAGAGCACGCTTTGCTGGTAAGCCATGACCAATTCCTGGAACCTCGCGTCCTGCAACTGGACGTTGTTCAGGATGCGGCCGTAGTTGAGGATATTCCACTGGAAACTCGGGCCGACGTTGCCGGTGAACGCGCGGTTGTCGAACAGGTTGCCGAACTGCGCCGCCTGATAGCCCAGCGTGCCGCTGATGCTGATGGCGGGATAGAAATCGGCCTCCGCGATGCCGATCTGCTCGCTCTGCGCAGCCGCTAGCCGTTCCATCCGGCGTATGTCGGGACGACGGGCAAGCAGTTGTGCGGGAATCCCCGCCGCCACCTGGTACGGGGGCGTGGGAATCGCAGCTTTGCCCAGCCGTTCGTCCAAATCTTGCGGCGGAATCGCGAGCAGGACGCACAACCGGTTGGCAGCCTGCCGGCGATCGATCTCCAACAGCGGAATCGCAGCTTCCGTCTGCGCCAGCGTGCTCTTGGCTTGATCCACGTCGAGTTCGCTCACGCGACCGGCGTCGAAGCGGGCCTGGACGATCCGCAGGATTTCGCTCTGGAGTTTGGCATTGGCCCGCAACAACTCGATCCGTTCTTCGTCGA
The DNA here is from genome assembly GCA_964518805.1 of uncultured Planctomycetaceae bacterium. Classification (GTDB taxonomy): domain Bacteria; phylum Planctomycetota; class Planctomycetia; order Pirellulales; family Thermoguttaceae; genus CALFBP01. The sequence continues at coordinate 1,591 of CAZFKF010001323.1, forward strand.
TGCGGATCTGTACGTAGCTGGCGGCGATATCGCCCAGCATGGTCACCAGGGCCGCGTCGTAGTCCTCGACCGAGGCGCTCAACTGATCGTCAGCCGACTCCACCGCCCGGCGGAAACGACCCCAGAAATCCAGCTCCCAACCGAGATTGAAGCCGTAGGCCCAGGAACTCGTATACCGTCCGATGCCGCCGAGTCCGCCGAAGCTGGGATTTGCCAAGAGGCTTCTCGCCGAGCGAGTGTAGCTGCCCGTCATGTCCTGCATCTGAGGGAACAAATACCCTTGGGCAATGCCGAGCTGTGCCCTGGCCTGCAACACCCGGAAACCGGCCTGGCCGACTGTCAGGTTCTGGCCGTAGGCGCTGACAACCAGCGAATTCAGCACCGGGTCCTTGAACACGGCCCACCAGTGCTCCAGGTCGTTCTCCTCGTTGGTGAGACGGGTGTCGTTGAC
>CAZFKF010001324.1:0-2028 GCA_964518805.1 uncultured Planctomycetaceae bacterium
CTTCGTCGTTGGCTGTATATTCGTTCTTTTACGTTTCTTAAACCACGCTTTGGGGACCCCGCCTTGCCGCGGCCGGCAATGCGGGGTCCTGTCTTTTGGCGAGAAGAGACACTCGGAGGCACGCAAGCCCCGGCGTAGCGTTCGACGGTGCGGCAACGGCAGAAACGCAGCAGGAACCTTCGTCCGGCGGCTTCAGGGTTGGATCTTGGTGCCCAGGACTTCGAGGAACTTCCGGATCCATTCGGGGTGGCCGGGCCAGGCGGCGGCCGTCACGAGGTTGCCGTCGACCACGGCGTTCGAGAAGGTGGCGTTCACGTCCGTCCAGCGCGCCCCGGCGCGAACCAGGTCCGGCTTGACCGCAGGGTAGGCGGTACAGGTCTTGCCCGACACCGCGTGCGCTGCCGCGAGGATTTGCTGGCCGTGGCAAATCGAGGCGATGGGTTTGCCGGCCTTGGCAAAATGCTGGACGATCGCCAGGACGCGTTCGTCGAGACGCAGATACTCGGGCGCCCGGCCGCCAGGGAGGACCAGGGCGTCGTAGGCAGCCGGGTCGGTGGAATCGAAGTCGGCGGTCACGGCGAAGTTGTGCCCGCGCTTTTCGCTGTAGGTCTGATCGCCCTCGAAATCATGGATGGCCGTCTTCACCGTCTCGCCCGCCCGTTTGCCCGGACAGGCTGTGTCGACGCGATGGCCCACCATCAGCAGCATCTGCAGAGGCACCATGGCCTCGTAGTCTTCGACGTAGTCGCCAACGAGCATGAGAATGCGTTTGGAAGCCATCGTACGTCTCCTGCCTTCCGGGGATTCAGCCGCCGCGTCCTCCGTGTCCCCCGTGGTGGGACTTTCGTCCTACCGCGGGGGACACGGAGAGCGCGGCGGGGTGTTGTTGGGAGTCACCCGCGAATCGCCAACGCGTTCATTGTGGCCCTTGCGCGGGCGGAGTCAACTCCCGCAGGTATGGCCGGATGCGTTCCGACCAAAGGCGATAGCCTTCGGCGTTCAGGTGCAGGCCATCGGGCCGAAACAACTCGGCGCGGGGCTTGCCTTCGCCGTCCAGCATCGACGCTTCCATGTCGACGAAGACCAATCGCGGGTCTTTGGCAGCGAACTCGCCGAGGAGACGGTTGGTCCGGCGGATCCGGTCCATCAATTTCCACCGGGCTCGACTGGGCTTGATGGCAATCGTCACGATCCGCGCCTTGGGCAGCGCGGCGTGGACCTTGGCCACGAACCTGCAGTAATCGTCGAACACCTGTTCGGGCGTCTTGCCGGCGGCCAGATCGTTGTCGCCGGCATAGAGCACGACGAGTTGCGGCCGGTAGGGAATTACGATCCGATCGGCATAGCGGGCCGAATCGGCCATCTGCGAACCGCCGAAGCCGCGGTTCACGGCGCTTACGCCGGGGAAGTTCTTGGCGAGGTCCCACATTACGATGCTGGAACTCCCCACGAACACGACCCCGTCCTTGGCCGGCGGCTGCTTGCGGTCCTTGGCCTCGAAGGCCCGAATGGCCGGCTCCCAGCGGTCGGCCGCGGCCGGCGTCGCGGGCTTGGCTGCCTCGCCAGACGCGACGACCGAGACGGCGAGCCAAGCGGCAATCGACAGTCCAAGACCTTTGCAGTCCACGCTTCTCACCACGAAACGAGGTGTTGGGCAATCGGCGGCCGATCAGGCGCGCCAGGGCCGCGTGCGGCTCTTGGCCTGTTGCAGACCCTGCAGCGCGATCTTCACGTCGGCCTCGACCTGGAAGTCGAACATGCCGGCGATGATGAAATCGGCCCCGTTGCGGTACGCGTGGGGGAAGGCCATGTGCGGGTTGATGGCCCCGGCAGCCATGACCTTGAACGCCACCCAGGGCTTCTCGACCTTCTCCATGAAGGCGGCCGTTTCCTCGGGGTTGTTGCACCACATGTTGTCGTTGTTCCGGTTGTGATCGCCCGAGCCGCTCATCCAGTCGTATTCCTTGCGATGTTCCTTGGGCGTGGCCGACCAGTAGCGGTCCATGTGGAACGTCTTGACGTAGAAGT
>CAZFKF010001325.1:0-2028 GCA_964518805.1 uncultured Planctomycetaceae bacterium
CCCCGCCATCGCCGAACCCGCTTCAGGGCTTGTGCGAGAAGCTCGACAAGCTCGGAGTGGACCACCGGCTTGAGGAGATAATCCGTGGCGCCCGACGCCAGGGCGTCGACCAGGGCATGGGAGGACGAATGGCCTGTGACGAAGATGACTTGGGTCAGGGGATTTCTCCGCTTGGCGCAGCGCAGCAGGCTCAGTCCGTCGACGCCGGGCATCTTCAAGTCCGTGATGAGCACGTCGAAGAGCTCGTGTTCGAGGCATTCTCTGGCCTTCTCGGGATTGGTCCAGGACTGCATTTCGATTTCGTCGCCGAAGGAACGGTCGATGACATTGGTCAACAGTCGGACCATGACAAGGTCGTCGTCCACAAGAAGGAGCCTGATCCTTCGCATCGCGTCTGTCTTGGTCATGGCATGAAACCTCTGCAATTCTCGTTTGTCTCGTGGTCATTCCGCCGTTACACTCGTCTCCATGCCGGCGGGTGGCGTTGCCTCGGCAGCACGCTCGTGCGGTGGTGCTTGGGCCTCGTCGCTTCGTTTCTGGTGAATTCGCCGCCGGGCGTCGCGGATCGCCTGCAACAGGTCGTGCCGCGAGACGATTCCCACAAGACGGCCTTCTCGCAACACGGGCAGGCGACGCACGTGCTGGGTTCGGAAGATGTCGGCGACGGTGACCCAACTGTCGTCTTCCGACACGACGTAGAGGCCGAACGACATGTAGTCGCGCACCTTGGCGTGCTCGCTCCGGCCCTGGCACACGAGCGAGAGGAGGTCGTATTCGGAGACGATGCCCACGGGCCGATCTTGACGGTCGAGCACCGGAAGACCGCTGATGCGGTGCCGGACCATGAGCGACACGGCATGGTCGACCGTGTCCTCGGTGTGGACCGTAACCACGTGGATGGTCATGATGTCTTTGGCGGTGAACATGACGTCCTCACGGTGCGTTTCGCCTGTGCGGCCCTAGGCGTCGGCTCGCAGTCAATTCGCCGCAGCGCCGGTTGCTCCGCTGCACTGATCGCATAGCCCGACATCCACGGAGATTTCTCCCCATGGGGATTCAAAGGGGATCGAAATCGGGGTCACCTTGCTTGGGTAGTCGACGCAGTGGCCCCGCCCGGTAATGACCGTCGGCAGGCTCACGCTCAGGTTCATGTGTTCCAGCTTGGCTTTGGCGTTTCCGGCGATGATGTTCACCAACTCGCCGACGGCGTCGGTCACGTCCTGGTTGATTTCCGGAGGGCGTTCCTGGAGCAGCACTTCGGCGGCGCTGATCGCCGCCTCGCGGCTCAATCCGAGCACCACGGTCCCTTGTGCATTGCCCGAGAGGCCGATCACACCGCTCACTTCGTGCTGCGGTTGAGCGCTGCCTTTGACGAAGGGCGTTCCCCGGGTGAGCTTCCAGCCCAGCATCGTATCGAATACCGAGATCGCGGACGTGAGAAACGGGTTGATGTATTCGACCTTCATGGCGACGAGGATTCCTGCGAGAGAGCTTGGGGCGTCGGGAGGTTGCGGCGGACGTCTCTCAGGGGGCGACGTCGGGAATCAGTTGGTCCAGGGTGTCCCGGAGCCGTTTCTTGTCGAAGGGCTTGGCGATGAAGTCGACGGCGCCGGCCTTGAAGGCTTCTTTCAGCACGCCGCGCTGTTCCACGGCGCTGACGATCAGGACCTTGGCCTCGGGGTCGAACTCCATGATGCCGTGCAACGCGTGCAGTCCGCCATGCTGGGGCATGACGAGGTCGAGGGTGACCGCGTCGGGGTGCAATTCGCGGTATTTCCGGATCGCCTCTTCGCCGTTCTCGGCTTCTCCCACGACCTCCCAACCGGCGCTGGTGGCCATGTCCTTGATGATTTGACGAATGATCAGGGCGTCGTCCGCGACGAGCAACGTTCGTGCCATGGTCTGCTTCTCCTATTATTCCTGTCGCGAGCTTGGTTCGGGTTCGCCGGGGGCTCAGAAGACGCGCGCCGCCTCGCCGGCGCGCTCGACGGTCATTTCTCCGCTGCTGCAATCGAAAGCGACGCGGCG
>CAZFKF010001326.1:0-2027 GCA_964518805.1 uncultured Planctomycetaceae bacterium
CCCCCGGTTCCAGCTTTCGCCCAAGCGGACTTCCGCGACGCTGAGCGCCTTTTCCACGAGCCGCTTTCCGCGGGCCGTCACATCGCAAAGGATGCGGTACATCAGTCCGCACGCCTCACCGGTTAAGGGGACGATCCCGTAGCGTTCCAGGTCATCCCAACAACGAATCGCTTTCATGGGCACCTCCAATTCCAGTCCCAAGGACTGTTCAAGAGCCAAGAACATCGGAGCGACAGCGACCAGCCGGCTCCGAGGGGACGAAACAAGACGAAAAACCTCCGCAAAAACCCGAATGCACCACCGGCCCCTCGTGTGTCGCGCCGGCTGTAGGCGCGACACGCGAGAACCAGTGCTTCACCGTCTACCCCAACTTGGGCGTTAGAGATCAGGCAAGAGGCCGGGAACAACCAGCTTCTGCGTCTGTTGAAGAATCCAGGCGTGGGCCAACTCGGAGACCTTGCTGACCAAGGGCAGGTCATCGCGGCTGAAATGGCCGGTGTCCTGCCACCGATCGGCGGCTTTGTACAGCTTAGTGAACACGATGCTGTAGCGGACTCCGCGGTCGGTGGCGTTTTCCCAGATCGACGCGCGAATCACTCCGACTCGTATTTCCTGAACAGGTTGGCTCGACATCTTCCCCTCCTCATTACCAGCGTCCACCGCGGCCGGATGCGAGCGTCCGATCGACGCCCCCGCCGCACGGTGTCCATACAGAGGTGGTTATGGATGCTGGGCCGGCCGGTGTTGCATAGCGCAGTCTGTTGGCTCGCTGTTGCCATTGCCTTGCCGGGCAAATCCAGAGGAGAAGGACGAGGCCGGTGGTGCGATGCACTGGCCTCGTAGAACCTTCCGCAAACACTTACGGATGACCCGCAAATGACCAGAGGCGTTGTTCTCATGCGTCCCGGTCAGCAGGTAGTTCTGTGGCGGGCGTTTCGCCGTGGAACTCATGCCATAACCGGTGCATCTCGCGTCGCAACTGCGAGACCCTGCCTGGGGAGACCCGGAACCGCTTGGCCACTTCGCCCGTCGTGTGGCCGAGCGACAGAGCCTCGGCGATGCGCCGATTGCGACGCGGCAGGTTACCCAGCCAGGCTGGGAAATCGCAGCGGAAGGCGACCTGGTCGGGGACGGGGGTGTGCGTGTCCTCCACCACGGCCTCGATCCACTGGCCGTCCTCCTTGTCGAAACGGTCCAGCCGCTCGACCTGGATGCCTTTCTGCCTTTGGGCGTACGGCGAGAGCACGTCACGGATGTTCAGCCGATTGCCCACGCGGCGGCCATCCTGGATCTGAGCCACCGCGTAGCGTGCCAGCACGGAGGGGTAGGCGACGTCCACCTTGCCAAGCTGCACCAGCCGCACGAAGGCCACCAAGGCGTTGGCGATGGTTTCCTGAACAGCGTCCTCGCGGGCCTCGGGGGCGAGCCCTCGGAACGCGATGCGGGCATGGGCTTCGATGGCCGGCAGCATGGCGAGGAAGCGCGTATGCCATGCCGGCACAGGCTGCCGCGCCCGGGAAGCAATACGAATCATCAGAGAATCTCCTTTCGGTCTGGACCGCCCATCGAGGGCGGTCGTGTTGTGGAAACACGTACCGCCCCGAACGTACGGAGCAGTCGAAAGGCTTTGCCTTTCCGAGATACCAGCTTTCGCATCACCGGTTCTCGACAGACGGGCATCGCAAGTACGTGGGCTGCCTGTCGAGTACCGGGAGCGGGCTTCTACCTTCGCCAGAATGTGAAAGAGCAGATCACAGACGTGTTATGCCGGCGATCACGGGATCGGTTGCACAAGACCAGCGGGGGACGATGGGCTCCGGGCATCCAGAGGGAACACCATCACTGGGGCGGGCTGAACACTTGAGTACCGATGGAAACGGGCGTATTCTCGAATCGCCTGGTGAAATGGAGGCGGCCACTGCTGGGAAGCAACCTGCCAAGCGATAGCCAGGCCGAAGGGTGCGTCGATGCGCCTGGGGTTCCTGCGTCCCCGGGGAGCGTTTCTCTCCTCGGGGACGGTTTGTCCT
>CAZFKF010001327.1:0-2027 GCA_964518805.1 uncultured Planctomycetaceae bacterium
CCGCACGCCTGGCTTTTGGTGCCCGGCTACGGCAGCCAAGGGGGCACGGCCCAACAAGTGGCCGGGGCGTTTGATGCTCGGGGGCTGGGAGCCGTGATCAACAATTCGCGAGGAATCCTATTCGCCTATCGCGATGGAGAATACGCCAAGACCTATGGAGAGGCCCGCTGGCAAGCGGCGGTCGAAGCCGCCACCCGCCGCATGATCGAAGACTTGCGTGCGGAAACGCCGGCGGCCCGCTTGTGAGGGCGACACGAAGCAAAGCAAAGCGACAAGGAAGGCAAGCAAGGTGGAGATGACGCACTTCGTCAGGGCGGCCGCCTTGGCCAGGTTGGACGCGTCGCGTGCCGTTCCGTCTGCTTTCTTTCCCTTACACGATTTATCGCTGTCCCTTGAAAGTCGAGTTATAGACTCAACCAGGAGATGTTCATGGAAACGTCCGTATTCGAGCAAACGCTCGTACTCGTCAAACCCGACGCCCTGAAACTCTCGTTGACCGGGTATATCCTCTCGCCGTTTTCCGAGTGTCACACCGGGCTGCGATTCGCCGGGGCCAAGATCGTCCACGTTAGCCAATTGTTGGCCGAAGAACACTATGCCGAGCACCGGGGGAAGCACTTTTATCCGTCGCTGATCGAGTACATCATGGGTGTAAGCCACTATCCCGCCGGACCGAACCGCCGTCGGGTGGTGGCGCTGGTGTATTCGGGACCGGAGGCGGTCACGAAGATCCGCAACATCGCCGGTCCGACCAATCCGCACGTAGCCCGCGAACGCATGCCCGGCACGATCCGCACGCTGGGCACCGTGGTTCCGATCAGGGACGAGGCGGGCAACACGATCGGCGAGCGGATCGACAACCTGGTCCATGCTTCGGCCACCGTCGAGGAGGCCGAACGCGAGATCAAGCTCTGGTTCCGGCCTACCGACATCATGCCCTACATGCGGATCTACGCCACGGAAACCGCCGACGCCCATTACTACTACAAATCCGGTAGATTCCTGACCGACTACGAACCGGGCTGCAAGTGCGTGTGCACACCGGGCGACACCGTCTGGAAATCGGACTTGGACGCCCTTCGCGCCCTCGTCTGCGGCGCTCCGGCCTCGTGCACCGGTGATGCCGTGGTGGCGAAGTACCTCATCAACGAGACGCCGGAGTAGGGGCGGCCGCGGAGTCGCGCTGGACTCGGGTTTCCCCGAGCCGCCGGAGTCTCGGCTGCCCCGGATCGCCACGGCCGCCTATCGTGCGGCGGGGCTGAAGGCGATGGTGCCACTCTCATCGCTTGTTGCGCAGGCTCAGAATCAACTCCACCTCGCCCACCGGGGTGCCGACGCGCTGGGCGATCTCGCCGGTATCCAGACCGTAGTCGGCCAGCGTGTAGATTTCTTCGTAACGCCGGTCGTCGGCAAGGCGTGTTGGAACGGTTGTCTCCGTCGGATCGCCTACGAGCGGTTTCGCTGGAACGGCGCCGGCCGATCGCAGGGCGTCGGCCTGGCTGGGCGGCGGTCCGAGCGAGCGTTCCTCGGCTGCCTGGCCGGCGGCCTCGGGGTCGATCGTCATCGTCTTTGCGCTGGATCGCTCGGGACGGGCTGCTGCCAAAGCGGCTTCGAGCCGGGCCGCGGCGCGGTCTGCCTCGTGGATCAGTTGCTCCAGGGCTCCCATCTTGCTGTCGAGCCGGGCCGATAGCTGCCGAGCCGTCTCGTGCATCTCGACTTCCCATTGGACCATCGCGTCGGGCGACTGCTGGCTGTGCGCCGCCTTCCCGTCAGGTTCCAGCGGCGAACCGAACGGCGATCGCCGTTTGAGGCCGCCCGAGGCCTGCCGCTGCGCCCGAGAGAACAGGATGAAGACGATAATCACAATCGCCACAAGTAACAAGAGACTACTGGATTTGCCTTGCCCAAACACGTTCATCCACATATCTCCAGCCCCAATTTCCGGCCCCTAGTGGTCTATTCATTTCGACTCTACCAGTTGGGTGCCACTGCTGGCTTGTCCCAATCCTGTTCGGCACAAGAGTTGA
>CAZFKF010001328.1:0-2025 GCA_964518805.1 uncultured Planctomycetaceae bacterium
GCCGGCGCCCGGTGTTCGGCGGCGCGGGCAAGTTCCAGGACGATCCACACTGGCGCGACTGCCTGTTGTTCTACGAGTACTTTCACGGCGACAACGGGGCCGGCCTCGGCGCCAGCCACCAAACCGGCTGGACCGGAATCGTCGCCCGCGCCATGCACCTCTTCGCCACCACGAATGCCGAACAGGTGCTTGCCCTGGGCAAGCTCGCCTCCATCACCGAATTCGCCTCGGGTTTCGACTCGTCTCATCCCGTGTCTTCGACGGTCTAGGTTTGCCGGAACCCTCATACCCAGGTCGGTCTATGCCTTTTGCACAACCGCTGGATTACCTCCCCCTGCCAGCACTCTTTCTCGCCACCGTGGCCGTCGTGTTGCTGGCCATGGAAGGAGGCTTCCGCCTGGGAAGACATCGCAGCCAGCGCGCGGAACAAGAGAGGGAATCCTCCGTGGGCGCGATCGTTGCGGCCACCCTGGCGTTGCTCGGATTCATGCTCGCGTTCACCTTCGGCATCGCCGGGACGCGTTTTGACGCGCGAAGGCAGGCCGTCCTCGATGAGGCCAATGCGATCGGGACAACGTACCTGCGGGCGGGCTTGCTTCCGGAGGGAGCCAGCGGGAACATCCGCCATCTCCTGCGCAACTACGTGGACCTTCGGATTGCCGCGGTGCAGACGGGCGATCTTGAAAACGCCCTGCGCCGTTCCACCGAATTGCACGGCCAGATCTGGGCGGAGACGGACGCCGTCGCGAAGCGGCATCCCCAGTCGATCCTGGTGGGGCTCTTTATTCAGTCCCTCAACGACACGATCGACCTGCACGAGACCCGCGTCGTTGTGGGCCTGTACAATCGCATTCCGATGATACTCTGGTATACGCTCTACCTGCTCGCCATCATGGCGATGATGGGGGTCGGCTATCACGCCGGGCTGGTGTGCAGGATCCGGTCGCTTGCCTTCCTCGTGCTGGTCTTCGCCTTCTCGGCCGTGATGGTTCTTGTGGTCGACCTGGACCGGCCTCGCGAGGGCATGCTCCGCGTGAGTCAACAAGCACTCATCGACCTGCGAGGCTCGATGGGGGAACCGGAATCAACCATACACACGAAGGAGTCTCCCAAGTAATCGCCCACATGGTTGACGCGATCCTTGACACGGCGGACAATGTGGCTGGGGCGGCTGGTGGCGACGATGCCCCACGCCAAGCACGCGTTCCGCGATACACTGCGGCGTTCCACGATCGAACGGACGTTGCGCCGAGCACTGTGTCCAATGCTCACCAAGCCTGAGCGATCATCCTGAGATGACCGAGAAGCACACGTTGACTGACGACACCGAGACGCGTCGACATGATAGATGACTCTCGAACCAGCCGCTCCGAGTCCTCGGTCGAGTCGATGTCTCGATCGGCCGTCGGCCGCGTCTCCGGGGCGGTCTCGCGCTGGTTGAGCGGTTCATCGCGGGTCAAGGCCACGGGGCGGTTTCTGCGCCGCGAGGTCTGGGCGTGGCCGATTCTCGCGGCGGTGCTCGTTGGCGGGGCCGGTTGGTGGGTGAGCCGCTCCATCGAAAGTGCGATGCGCGACCAGCGGGCAGCAGAACTCAATGCTATGGTCGACGCCAGCGTCACGGCTCTGCGCACGTGGATCGAAGATGAGCGGGTCGACGTCCAACTGGTCGCCGAAGACGAACGAATCCTGCCGATGGTGGCGGAATTGCTTCGCGTGGCCGACGGGACTCCCGCCGCCGAGCGACAGTTGCTTCAGGCCAAGCCCCAGGAATCGCTGCGCAGCCGATTGAGTCGATCCCTCCATCTCAGCGGCCACGTGGGCTACTTCGTCGTGTCCCCGAGCGGAATCGTGGTGGCGGCCGACCAGGAACCTCCCATAGGCAAGGCACTGCAAGGTCAGCGCAAGGAACTGTTTGACCAGGCCCTTGCAGGGCAGACCGTCGTCTCCAAGCCCTTCCGCAGTACGCTACTTCTGGCGGACAACCAGGGAGAGTTGCGTGCGAACCTGCCGACCATGTTCGCGGCC
>CAZFKF010001329.1:0-2023 GCA_964518805.1 uncultured Planctomycetaceae bacterium
GCCAGGGCGGCCAGTTCCGGATCGACCCCATCGAGTTCCATGCTCTTGATCTCGCTGGAGTAGGCCGAATACGCCTTCCCTTGCTCCCGCCGCGCAGCCGCCATCTTGTTGAGTTTTCCCTGGATGCCTCGGGCCGCAGTGCCCACGGGGATCGAGTTTTCCTTGAACCGCTTGTCCTGGGCGGCGACCTTCTTGTTCAGTTCGGCCTTCAGCCCGTTGAACTGGTTCCAGACAACGAGCGTTTTCTGGCCGTCGGCCTTGGGGCCTTCCTCGCGGTGGGGACGCGGCTTGGGCAGTTCGGCGAACGGATGGACCGCCGTCCCGGCCGAAGCGATCATGGCCTTGACGTGCGTGGCCGAGAGGGCGAAGTTCAGGTTCTGACCCAAGGCGTGGACCCACGTGTTGATCCCCACCACCTCGCCGCGGCCGTTGACCAACGGCCCGCCGCTGTTGCCCGGCGAGATGGGCGCCGTGGTCTGAAGCCACTGGGCGTCGAGATCGTAGCCGAGGATCTCGGCGTAGATGTCGCGGCTGGTGAGCTTCTTGAGGGTCTCGCGGACCTCGTCGCCGGGCCGCAGGGCCGCCACGATTCCTTCGGACACCGATCCGCTCAAACCCATCGGCGCCCCGAACGCGTAGACCTTGTCGCCCTTGGCCGGCGCTTGCTGGGCCACGGCCAGCGGCTTGAGCGTCTTCGGCCCAGGCGAGATCTTGATCAAGGCGAGGTCCTTCTTCGGCTCGATGGCCAGGAAGCCCTCGACCCGGAACTTCGACTTGTCGGGGAAGATCACCGTGGCCTCTTTAGCGCCCTCGATCACGTGATAATTGGTGAGCAACACGCCCTGCGCGTCGACGACGAAGCCGCTCCCCAGCGAGCGTTCCGATAGCGCGATGGTCACCACCGACGGATCGACTTCCGCCACGAGCTTGGCAAGCCCTTCCTTCTCTTCCGCCCCAACCGCTGCGCCACCGGCTGCCAGGAACACCAAGGCGCATGCCTGCGCGAGATGCTTCGGCCACCGCGTCGTCGTTGACCCCATGGCTACGCTCCTGCTTGAAGAGAGGCTCGAATGAGCAAGGCTGGAATCGAGGGAAACGCTATCTGGAACCTAGCAGAAGAATGGGTATGCGGCAATCCCCCTGATTGAAGAAGGCCACCTGAGCGATCCCTCGCCATGGAGTTTGACCGCTCCCCCGTAGCGATTATAATGATCGGAAGATCGGGACGTCTCGCCCCACACTGAAGAACTAACCGATGTCCGTGACTCCATCCGTCGCGAATCTGCCGGGTCATCCGGCGCCGGCCGTGCCTACGGAGCCCATCTGGCGACTGAGCGTCGGCCAGTATCACGAGATGATTCGCAACGGCATCCTCACCGAAGACGATCCGGTGGAACTCCTGGGTGGCCTGTTGGTGCCGAACATGACGAAGAGCCGACCGCATAGCATAGCCACCCGGCGGGCTCGCGAGGCTATCGAGCGCATTCTTCCGGACGGCTGGCATGTGGACTCGCAGGAGCCGGTGACGCTGACGGCAAGCGAGCCGGAGTCCGACGCGATCGTGGTTCGCGGCACACCGGAGGACTACCCCAATTCGCAGCCTACGGCGCGCGACGTTGCGTTGGTTGTCGAGGTTGCCGACGCGACGCTGCGCCGCGATCGTGGCTGGAAGAAGACGCTCTATGCCGAGGCGAATGTCGCCGCCTATTGGATTGTGAATCTCGCGGAGGGCCAGATCGAGGTCTACACCGACCCCTCCGGCCCGACGGCCCAACCCGACTATCACCAACGCCGCGATTTCCGGGCGGGAGACGAAGTGCCCGTCTCCTTGGACGGCCGGGAGGTTGGACGGATCGCCGCGGATGCGGTGCTTCCTTCATCGTGAAGCCCGCGATTGAGATTCAATTGGTGAGGTTCCAATCGGGCCGGGCTCGCCGTTGAGCCGCACGCCGGTGCGTCATTTCGCCTCGACCGCGAACTTGCGCTCCGCGCGCACGGTTCCGTAGAGTTCGAGGGTTTCGTA
>CAZFKF010001330.1:0-2021 GCA_964518805.1 uncultured Planctomycetaceae bacterium
CGACTGGTCGCGCTGCGCGCCTCGGGCGATGAAGGCCCTTCGGTCTTTCGCGCGTCTTGCTTGACGGCGCGCCAGCCTGAGTCGCCGGAGGGCACGGCCGCCTCGTTGCGGGGCAATTGCGCCAGCGGCGGTTTCGGCCCGGCGGCAGGCTGGATGCGCACCGGGGCGGTCTTGGACTGCGATTTGGGTTCGCGGCCCTGGACGGGGATGTCGTTGGCCGGCTTCATGACGTGGATCGGATTCTTGCGAAGCTGCGGCCATACCCGCTGAATCTCCTCCAAGGCGGCCGGCAAGTCGCCGTCGAAGGAGACGGTGCGCGATCGCCGAGCGTCGCCTTCGGTCCCCGTGCCCAAACCGGGCTCGCCGAGCTTGACCAGCAGTTCGCGGATCTTCGTCAACTGCTCCTGGGTGCCGCGGACGAAGAGCTGCTGGCTCGTGGGGTCGACGTCGACCGCCGGACCATAGGAGGAGCCGAAATACCCCGTTCCGTTGCTGAACAGCCGGCCGATGGCCATTTCCGCGGTCCACGGGTCGATGACTTCGAGGGTGAAGATCTCCAGGACGCGTTCTTCGCCCTTGATCTGTTCGAGGGCCTTCTGGATGGCCGCGTGCTGTTCGGGCCGGGCAATGGCCACGAGTTGGTTGTCGCGAGGTTCCAACGACAGCCGGACCTTGGCCCCCTGCTTCTCAAACAACTCGTTGAGCACGCGGAGCGTTGCCCGGGCATCGGCATCCTTGAGTGGATAAAGCTGCAGGCGCGCCGCGGAATCCGCCGCCGTCTCTTTCTCCAATTGGGCGATGAGGTTCTGGATCGTCTCGTGCTGGGCGGGAGGAGCCACGGCCACGAGCGTGTCGTTTTGCTCGTCGAGCGACAACTGGACGTCCGACCGCGTGCGGAAGAGCCCCTGGAGCACGGTCAACAAGTTTGCCGGGTCGGCCGTGGTCACGCGGTGCACCTGGAGGCGCGGGGCCTGCCCCTTTTCGTCGCGGCGGTCCATCTCGTCGATCGCGGCCTTGATCTTGGCGTGGTCCTCCGGCGTGGCCGTTGCCACGAGGCTGTGGGTCGTGGTGTCCAGCGCGATCTGTGCGGCCGGGACCAGGGCTGCAAGCACGCTCTGAGCGGCCTGCGGCTCCGCCCATTGGAAGCGGTAGACCAGCGTGGTCGGTTCTCCGATCTTGGCGTTCTCCTTCTGGAACTGTTCGACCGCCTTGCGCACCTGCTCCTGCTGCTTGGGGTCGGCCCAGACGGTGAGCCGGCGCCGGATGGGGTCGGTCACGAGCTGCACGTTGCGTTGCGTCATGGGCTCCAGCAATTGGATGAGCGATTGCACGTCGCCGTTCTTGAGCGGATAGACGGCCACGGTCCGCTGGAGTTGTTCCGCCCCCTCCACGTCGAGTTTCTCGATCGTCGCCTTGATCTCCTTCTGATCGGCCGGCCGGGCCCAGACGATCAGGGCGTGCGGTTCGGCCCCGCGGGAGAACTGGGCTTCCGGGAAAGCGTTGGTCAAGAACGGAATCGCGGCCGTGGCCGCCATCGAATTGAGCTGATAGACCGCGGCCTGTGCGGCCTTGTCGGGCGGCTCCTTCTTGCCCAGTTCTTCGATGGCAGTCTTGATCTTCGCCTGGTCGTCGGGCCGGGCCCAGGCCGCCACCTTGCCCGGCTCCGAACCGGGCGTGAAATGGGCCTCGGGGAACATCGACGTCAACAGATCGATCGCCGCAGCGGTGCCGGCCCTGCCCGCCGATTCCAGGGTGTACGTGGCCAGCCGGAAGGCACGCTCGGGCGGGTCTTCCTGCGAGAGCTGTTCGATCGTGCTCTTGATCGTGTCGTGTTCCGAGGGGCGGGCCCAGACCACGAGCTTGTCCGGCTCGGCCCCGATCGAGAACATCGCATCGGGGAACATCTCCCGCAGCACGGCCATGGTGTAATACGCGGACCGGGGGCGGGCCGACTTGAAGGGATAAACGACGATTTTGCGGGCCTTGCCGGGCGGGGCCTTCTTGCCGAATTCAGCCACAGC
>CAZFKF010001331.1:0-2017 GCA_964518805.1 uncultured Planctomycetaceae bacterium
CGTTGACGTTGATGGCAGGCACGGCCAACTCGCCGCGCTCGTGCATCTGGTAGAGGCGGTGCACGCCGGTGGTCGTCTCTTCCGACAGCCCGCGTATGCCGCTCAACAGGTGCCGGTACTTCGGCCCGTGAACGATCGCCGTCAGGTCGCCGCCGTCATCGATGATGAGTTCCAGGGGACGGCCATCGGGAAACACGAGGGTCTGCTCGATGCACCAGTCGTACTCCTGATCTGTCTCCCCCTTCCATGCGTACACGGGGATGCCCCGCGCGGCGATGGCCGCTGCCGCCTGGTCCTGCGTGGAGAACTTGTTGCAGCTACTCCAAGTGACGTTGGCGCCGAGTTCCACCAGGGTCTCGATCAGCACCGCAGTCTCGATGGTCATGTGAAGGCAGCCGGCAATATGGGCGCCAGTCAGCGGCTTACTCTCGCCGTATTTCGCCCGCAGGGCCATCAGCCCTGGCATTTCCTTCTCAGCCAGCTCGATCTCTTTACGTCCCCACTCCGCGAGGGAGAGATCGGCGACCTTGTAGGGCAATCGGGTTTCGACTCCGGACACGGCTACCTCCGAATAACTAGACTTGGAACGCTTCAGGAAAAGACAACGCCCATCATACGACCCCACTCTTAGGCCGACAAGGGATTCAGCTCACCGCAAACGCTTCACGTGCCGCACGAACAAACTGGACGACCAGCGCGGGGGACTTTCGGCCGGGAGATACCTCCACCCCGCTGGCCGTATCCACGCCATACGGGTGAAGCTTCTGGATCGCCAGCGCCACGTTCGCGGGAGTCAGTCCGCCCGCGAGGATGAAAGGCGGATGCCAATCCTCCGAGGGGTACTGCTCGATCGCATTCCAATCGGCCGTCTTACCCACTCCACCGAATTGCCCTGGCCGAAAGGCGTCAAAGAGCACGGAACGAAACTCGCCGCCCGCCTTGCGAGATTGCTCCAAGTACTCGAACACGGGCGATAACCCCTGGGTGGAGACTCGAAATGCCCTGATTACGGCGACGGAACGACTGATCTCGGTTGCCAAGGCAGCGGCCTCGTCCCCATGAAGCTGGACGGCGTCTAGCCCAATCTGAGAGGCGAGAGAGACTGCCTCTGGCACGCTCGGATTGACCATCACCCCCACCAACAGCAGGCGACCTCGCACGACTTCGGCGATTCGATGTGCCGTCTCGGGCGCGACGTACCGGGGACTCTTCGGGTAGAAGTTCAGCCCCAGGGCGTCGGCCCCCGCATCGAGCGTGCACAGGGCGTCGTCGATGCTCGTCACGCCGCAGATCTTGGTTCGGAACATGAATCATTCAGGCAAGACAGGTTGTGTTGCCGGACAGCGGCAATATGCATTCAGGTTAGCCGAAAATCGGACTCGGTTGTAGGGCCTCAAGGTCGAGGACTTCGCCGGTCGATGCCGAATACGGGATGGGCCTGCGCCTTCTCGGCAGACCGACGTTTTTCCCAAGACACGAATTGGAACCACCGTGAGCTGCCGTTGTGCCTGATTGGAACGAATCGGCGAGCGACGAAGAGACGTCTCCCAAACCGTTCGTGCACGTTTCCGCTGGTCGGATCGCTCAGGTCGGCGTCCTTCTCTTCGTGTTTGCTATTGCGGGGTTTGCCGCCAGCGGGGTAGAGGGCCTCAGAGCTCGCCGGGCCGCGCGGTGGTTGGCCTCGGCCGAGATCTCATTGCCGGAAGACTGGTTCAAGCTGGCTCGTCACGGCCAGAACGGAACGCCCCCCCTCGATCCTGAGTCGATCGCCAGGGAAGTCCTGGCCGGTTTCGCCCCAGATCGCTCTCCTCCTCCTCACTTGGCCGAGGCCGATTCCGGCTCGCCAGCGAGCACATCGTCTGCGACACCCCAAACGCGGTTGTCACGCGAGATGTTCCGTCGGAGTCTGCGTGTCGCGGTCGATCGTTCGGCCGAAGAGACGCTCCGTATCGCTATTTGCGTCTCGGCGTCCAGTGAGGACCGGGCGGTGCGGCAAGCGAACGATCTGGCCGCGGCA
>CAZFKF010001332.1:0-2013 GCA_964518805.1 uncultured Planctomycetaceae bacterium
AGAAGAACCGGCGCGGCGCCTGGAGCTACGGCTGGCTCAGCCCGGGCCCGTCGGCGGACGCCAAGACATTCCGCCCGTTCTCCATAAGCCGGCGGATCGGCGATGCGCCCGAGGCCAAAGACATCGTCGGCAGCCTCTCCAACCCCGGGTCCCGGGGCTGGGAGGACGTCATGAGCGATCAACATCCGTACCAAAGGGTCCCGCACACGGCGGCCATCATCCGTGCCCTGCGAACGGTGCACGGCGGCAAAAACCCCGTGTTCATCTCCGAGTACGGCATCGGCAGCAGCCTCGATCTGGCCAGAATGAACCGCGACTACGAGCAACTCGGCGCCCAACACGTCGAGGACGCCAAGTGGTACCGGGCAAAGCTGGAGCAGTTCATGGTCGACTGGAATCGCTGGCGCCTGGAGGATACGTTCGCCAGCCCTGACGACTACTTCGCGCGGTGCCTGGCCCGCATGGCGCGACAGCGGGCGCTGAGCCTCGACTGCATCCGATCGAATCCCCACTGCGTCGGCCATAGCATGACGGGCACCACGGACTGCGGCGACGCGGGCGAAGGGATCGTCACCCTCTTCCGGCAACTCAAGCCGGGCACGACCGACGCCATTTTCGAGGGCTGGTATCCGCTGCATTGGTGCCTGTTCGTCGAACCCGTTCAGGTCTACCGCGGCAGGCCGGCCCGTCTCGAAGCCGTGTTGGCGAACGAGGACGTCCTCCGGCCGGGCAAGTATCCCGTGCGGATCCAGGTGGTCGGCCCCGATGCGCGGCACGTCTTCGACAAGACCATCACGCTCACCATCGAGGCCCCTGCGAGCAGACCGCGGCCGGCCTTCGCCTTGCCGGTGTTTGCCGAGGACGTGGCGATCGACGGGCCCGCGGGCAAGTACCGCTTCCTCGTCACGTTCCAGCAGGGGGCGGCGGCAACCGGTGGCGAAACGGAGTTCTTCGTGGGCGATCCCGCGGAGTTGCCGGCGGTAGAGGCCGAGGTTGTCCTGTGGGGCGAAGACGCCGTTTTGGCTAAATGGTTGGCCGATCGTGGCATCCGCACGCGTCCCTTCTCTTCGCGGCCAGGCGCCGAAGCGAGCGCGAAACGCCAGATCATCCTCGCCGCAGCGGCTCCGCCCACGCCGAGCGGGGCTGCGGTCTTCGCAGATCTCGCGCGACGGATCGCGAGCGGCTCGACGGCCGTGTTTCTCTCTCCCGCCGTGTTTGCCAAGGGCAACCAGCCGGCCGGCTGGTTGCCGCTGGCCCGCAAAGGCTCGTTGGCAAGCCTGCCCTCGTGGCTCTATCACAAGGACGAATGGGCGAAGAAGCATCCGATCTTCGAGGGACTTCCCTCCGGCGGCCTGATGGACTACACGTTCTATCGAGACATCATTCCGGACGCGGCCTGGGTCGATCAGGACGTTCCTGCCGAGGTTGTGGCGGGCGCGATCAACACCTCGATCGACTACTCGGCAGGGCTTCTCGTTTCGGTCCATTCGCTGGGGTCCGGCCGTTTAATCCTCAATACGCTCCTCATCCGGGAAAACCTTGGGCGGAATCCGGCGGCCGACCGGCTGCTGATCAACATGCTGCGCTATGCGGCCCGCGACGCAAACAGGCCGCCGGCGCCTCTGCCGGCCGATTTCGAGACGCAGTTGAAGACGCTGGGGTACTAGGCCCCGGAACTCGGCCCCGCGCGCAAGGCGTTCTCTTCCTCCGACAGACGCCCCCTCCAGACGGAGACTCCCATGATGCGACGGCTAATGCACGCAACGGTGGTTCTGATGATCGCGTCGTTCGCCAAGGCGGAGCAAGGGCGGCCGTTCGACGTCGTGCCTTTCGGCTATGTGTTTCGCGTCGACCGACCGGCCGACCTGATGGACTCGCGCCTGGGAGTCGTTCCCCGGGACGGCAAGCCGCAGCGCAGACGGGCGGCGGATCGTGTATCGGACCAATCGTGAGACGATCGCCCGACGAACTGGCCGCAAACGCATGGCGCCTGGCGTATTGGCACGTCAAGCG
>CAZFKF010001333.1:0-2012 GCA_964518805.1 uncultured Planctomycetaceae bacterium
GGCACGCGGGAACCTTGAACCGCACAAGGGGCTTGGCGCTTTTGGTCGTCCGGATGCTCCGCAACCACGACCAGGCGGTCGCAGCCTGCGAACCACTGTGCCAGGAGTTGGCATGGATCGAGCGCGCCGCTCACGCCGGGCAGCCACGGCTGCTTGCGATTTTCCTCCCAACGATCCAGGTAGCCGCAATTCCAACGGGGATCGCCGCGCACGTCGGCCTTCGCGTCGAGCGGTTCCGAAGGTCGGCCGGCCATGCGCATCGTCCCCCAGCACTGGCCGAGGTGATTGTGTTCGTGCTCCCAGACCTCGACGCCGACCTCGCTGAGCAGCGGAATCATCCAGCCCATGCAGTGGTCGCAGTAATCCTCGTCGGCGTTTAGGTCATTCGCCACAAGGAAGCCCTTGCTGGGACACTTGCGCATGTCCCAGCGGAGCACGTTGCGGGCCTCGTCGAGCGTGAAGGTCCAGTCGCAGGCCTCGTCCTCGCCGGTCTTGACCCACGTTCGGTACAGTCCGGCCAGTCCGGCCTGTCGCGCGGCCTCGGTGTAATGCTGCTGGCTTTCGCCGCCGATGGCCTCGGCCCAGAGCCGCGCCACGGCCTCCTGACCCCACGTCCTCCGGACGAAATGGAAGGTCCACTCGTAATAACCGCAGAATTCGTGGCAGCCGAGCATGGGGAGGGATCGAAGACTGGGGGCTGAAGATTAGGGTTTGGTGGGGCGGTGGACGAGCTCGCGGCCTACGGCTCTTTGCTCTTTGGCATGGTCCGAACGAATCGCTGGCGACAGGACCCCATGCCGCCG
Organism: uncultured Planctomycetaceae bacterium; assembly: GCA_964518805.1. Lineage (GTDB taxonomy): Bacteria > Planctomycetota > Planctomycetia > Pirellulales > Thermoguttaceae > CALFBP01. The sequence continues at coordinate 804 of CAZFKF010001333.1, forward strand.
ATCCGCTCGAACGTCAGGCCCGCGCGCTCGGCCATGACGCCGCAGGTGTGATCGCAATGTTCGCAGAAGTACGGCACGATACTGCGGGCATGGTCCTGCAAGTGCTTGATCGCTGGACACGTGCGCACGGTTAGTTCGACTTCATCGTCTCGAAGAACGACGTCGACGTTGGCCTGCGGCTCCTCGGCAAAATAGTCCCGCCAGTCGGCGGCCAGGGTCGCCAGCCCACCCGATTTCCATGCCTCGATCCGGGCGCGGTAATACTCGCCGGCCAGCGAGCGCCAGTACTCGACCAGGGCTGCCTTGCCGAAGCGGTCGTGGATGTGGCGGAAGATGGCGTTGTTGGCGAAATAGAAATCCGGGGCAGACATGGCGGCGTACCGGATACCACGGGTCAGCCGACTTTGGTCTCGGCAAGGGCCTCGAACGCCTTGGCGATGCGGCCGAAGTAATCGGTCAAGGCCAGCACGTCGGCGCCGACGTTGAGCAGTTGGAACCCCCTTTGGATCTTGGTGGGGAGGTTGTCGAGGGTGGCCACCGCGCCGGCGAACTTGCCGTGGCGGCGGGCCGCCTCGGCGACCCGGCATTCGGCGTCGACCACCTCGGGATCGTTGATCTGCCCTACGCGGCCAAGGGCGTGGCTGTAATCTCCCGGCCCCAACAGCAGGATGTCGATCCCGGGCACTTGGGCGATCTCGTCCAACTCGGCCATGGCCTCGGGATCCTCGATCTGCACGACCACGAATCGCTCCTCGTTGGCCTGGCGCACGTAGTCGGCAGCCGGGATGGTGCAATACGCGCCGTCGGCGTTCCCGCCGTCGATCGGCCGGCGGCCGATGGGATGGAAACGGGTGTGCCGGGCCACTTGCCGCGCTTCGGCAGCGCTCATCACGTGGGGGACCATGATCCCCGTGGCATCCATTTCCAGCGGGTAGATCAGATCGCTGTAGCAGCCGCGCGGCACGCGGACCATGGTGTCAACGTCGTACACCTTGGCCGCGCGGATCTGGTTCTCGATCCCGTCCACCGTACCCGGCACCTGTTCCAGGTCCACCCACAGCCAACCGACCCCGCCCGCCGCCGCAATATCCCCCGCCCGAGCGTCTCCCCAGTTGAGCTTCACCCCCCCGCCAACCTTGCCCGCACCCCCCTTCCCCCACCCCCGCCCCCCCCGCCTCCGCACCATCCTCCCGCCCCCCCTCCACCCGC
>CAZFKF010001334.1:0-2007 GCA_964518805.1 uncultured Planctomycetaceae bacterium
TCACCCATTCACGCAACGTGGAGGGCAAACAATCCACCGGGAACGCGGGCAGGTCGAACGAGTCGAACGGCTCCACCTCGCCCCAAGGCTGCTCATCACGAGGTTGACTCTTGTATCCGGCCGGCGCGGCTTCGGCCAACGCGGCAAAGTCCGCTCCTGCATGGCCTTCGTTGAACCAGTCGCGCAGGTCCTTGCCGTGGTCGGGAGTGACCTCATAAGGCAATGCGACCAAGCGGACCTCGGAAGCGCCGGCCTGGTGGAACGCAGCCGCGAATCGTCGTGCTCCATCTTGCCCCGGCTCGTCGGCATCGCCCACGATGAACACCTGCTTGCCGGCGACCCAAGAGAAGTCGAGTTTCTTCGGGTTTGCGCTCTTCGCGCCGCAAACATTCGTGATCGCGACCCAACCGGTTGGCAGACCGACCGACAGCACGGCCAGAAGATCGGACGGCCCTTCGACCTTGACCACCGCGGCGGCCGACTTCAACGTCTCGACCGTGCCCGCCCAGATCCAACTTTCGACCGATCCGCCCACAAGGTGCGTCTTGCGGGACGACAGAGAGCCGAATGCCGGGAACTCTGGGGCGTCGAGACTGTAAAGAAGGATGGCCGACAGATCCGCGGCGGCGCCGTCGATCCGGCGGCCCTCCAGGGCAAGACACCGATGGGCAGACGGTCCCTTCGGCCATCGGCAAAACTTCGCACCGATCGTCGTGACGGCCTCGGGCTTGATCGGCGGCTTTGTCGCACACCACGCCGGCAAGATCGCGGCCAGGATCGTTTTGCCGTTGCCCGACCATTCGACCTTTTCGTTGAGCGGTGTGGCGTCTTTTGTTTTCCCGTTGCCGCTGTGGCCGTTCGTCGACGGCGCCACGTTCAAGTATTCGGCCACTTTCTGGAGGGCGCCCGCGAAGTCCCAGCCTTGCAACCACTGCAACGTACTGAACCCGTCGCCGTTTTCCTGCGCGTGGCATTTGTTGCAGAACACACCGCCGCTTTCGGCCACATCATCGAAGGCGCGGAATCTATCCGTACCTTTGCACCGCGGGCACGGACCGTGTTTCCCATCGAGGATCTCGCGATCGAGACCGCCAAGGCGAGACAAGATCTCGACCCATCGGCCGCGGGCGGCGCGTTTTACGTGATCGATATCAAAGCGGTTTGTGCTCATGATTTTGTGCTATGATTCTCCGCACCCCGGTCGCCTCGCGACGAACCCGGGGGCGGAGAATGGCTCCGGTTAGAAGATGTCTGCCCCCTCGCCCTCGCTTTTGCCGGCTAGCCGTTCGAACATGTCCGCCGCTTCCTTGTCCAGCGCGAACCCCAACTCCGTCGCAACAGGAACGAGTGCCATGAAAATGTGATCCCTCGCATCATCGTCTGAACATTCCAAAAAGGATTTTTGCTCATCGTAGAGTAAATACTCCACGAGTTTCGCCACATGGTGACCATTAGACAACTCAGCAACAGGCTTGATCATTTTCCGTTTTCTCCACGCCTCGGTGTTGAAAACCGCCCGCGCCGTCGAGGCACCGGCTGGGCGGGCGTTTTCAAAAGAACTCAATCGTGCCCGCGTCCTTCGATCGTCTCGTCGTTGTCGCCCGCGGCGTCGACTTTGGCGACGACCGCCGCAATAGGAACGCTTCGAGCGCCGCCGCGGAGATTCGCCACCGAGGCTTCTGGCCACGGCGCAGGGAAACGTCAATGGCTTCCAAGTCGCCGGCGCGAATCCAGGCCGAAACCTTTGACAGATTGATGCCAAGCGACTTGGCGATGTCCACGGGGCGAAAATAGCGGGTCATCGAGCCGGCTCCTCCTGCTTAGGACGAGCCTGAACGGCCTTCGCACTCCGCAACAGAATACGGAGCGCCTTCTCTTCAACTTCCATTTCGAGAAGTCGGGCCCGGATTTCTGTGGGGTCAAGAGCCCGCAGCCGGTCAAGCGTTTCTTGCAGTTGAGTCGTCATGCCACAAGTTTAGAGAGGCACGACGAAAATGTACCCAACCG
>CAZFKF010001335.1:0-2007 GCA_964518805.1 uncultured Planctomycetaceae bacterium
CGTCGGACAAGGGCTGACCTTCCTCGTGTTCGTCATCAGCGACCAACGCCGAGCGGTCAATCGTCAGATCGCCGTCTTCGTTGATGCCGTGGATGATCGACGACAACGACGCCACCTTCGTTTCACTGCCGGAGGTGTCGAGCACCTTCGTCTTGTGCAGATCGACGGTGACTTCCGTGGTCGTCGTCTTGTAGGGCGTGATGGCCGGCAGACCACGCCGCCTGTAGATGTTCAGATTCAACCTCGGCCGCGATCCGGGCGAGAGGTTGATGTAGGTGGAGTTGTCCACCACGGGCTGAGCAGCAAAGTCGGTATCGGAAGGCGTGCGGTCGCCCCAATCGCTGCGGGCCTTGAAGACGACGTTCGGCCCGCCCACGAAGACGATGCTGCTGGCAGGAATCGCCGACGTGTCGCCCACCGGCAAGCTACCGGTCGCCCCGCCGCCGATGCCGCCGCCTCCGGCCTGTCCCGCCGCGATCTCATCGGCCGGCGGCCAGGCGTCACTTCCCGGCAAGGCCGCCGGCCAGAAGAAACGGTACTGCTCCATTTTCCCGGCCAGCACAGGCACTAAGCACTCGAAATCGACCAGGTTGTCCGCCGAGTTGTAGTTGGCCTTTTCGACAATCGCCAGCACGGGGCCGCTCGCCACGTAACGGCCGGCGAAATCCAACGTCACGGCATCGAACGTCTCCAGGTTCAGTTTGTTCAGGAAGGTCTTGAACTTGATCCGCTTCCAGGTGTTCGACTTGCGCACGAGCCAGAACGTCGCGCACTTGTACACGATGTCGGGCTGGTTAAAGATGTACCAGTCGTATTCCCGCTCTTGCGTGCCGTACTTGGCGACGTTGTGCCGGAGGATGATCGTCTTCTCGTTGGTGTCCTGCTTACGATCCGAGGTGGCGGCCCAACTCAGCCGCCACTTCACCTTCATCTTCGTCACGATCTCTTCCGTGCTGGTCAACTCGACTTCGATGCCGCTCTCGGCGTCGATGTCGCTCACCCGGATGGTGTCGGCCGGCGTCGGCTGCTCGGGAAGGTACTTCAAGTAGAACTTGCCGTTGCTGATCCAGATAGCGGAGCGGGCTTGGAAAGCGATCTCCTGCAACACGTCGATGGTGTTCTTCCGGTCTAGGATCGGGAAGTTGGCGGGGAACGGGGCCAGCTTTGCCTGAACGTGGTCGAAGCTGGCGGTGTCCCACGTCAGGTCCGTATAGTGGGAGATCAGGTACTTGAGGACTCCCACGATGTCGGGTCCGACGCTCGACTCGAACGTGACGTAGAGATCGTCGCTCCATCCCTGGTCGGTAATCGTCGAGAGCGGCTTGTTGACGACGATCTCGACCGCCGTGACGGTCCCGTAGGTCTTCGTCTGGATCGCGTACAAGTCGGTCGGCACGTCCACCAGTCGCCGCTCGCCGGTAAGCTGCTTGTAGGCCCGCACAGCGAGCACCGTCCCCGGCACGATGGATGCGATGTAGGTAATCGGCTCGTCGCTGGCGAGCGTGACGCTCGCGCCGGGATCAACCCAGAAGTGCTGGGCCACCGGCGTCGTGTCCATCTCGCTGACCGTGGCGCTGGTGTTGGTAATCACGACGCCCTGGTCGAGAATCTTGTTGCCCTTGGGGAAGCCGTCGCCGCAGCCATTGGGCACTTCGTCTTCCCAGCGGTAATAGGTGATCTGCGTCGGCTCGTGGCAGATCGCCGGCTCGGCGGTCTTCTCGGTGTAGGCCGCTTGCGCCGTAGCATCGTTCGCCGGATGCGAGCGGCCGGTGACGTAGAACAGGTCGCCCTCGAAGTGGCCGGTGAACAGGCCACCGTTAATGTTGAGCGTGATTTGCCTGTTTTGCGGGAAGTCCTCGCCGCCGAGGATACGGACGGGGTTCTCGCCGACGCCCTTGGCGTTGGCCTCGTCCATCTGCTGCCGCTTGCGGGCCAGGGCACAGGCCCGCTGTTTGCTCTGCCGCGCGATCGCCTGCTGCACCTGTTGGTTGAGCGAGTCGATCTGCT
>CAZFKF010001336.1:0-2005 GCA_964518805.1 uncultured Planctomycetaceae bacterium
TTCCCCGGTAACTCCGGAATACGGTTTTGACTCATTAAAATAAAATGCTATTACACAGCCTCTCAGGGGTCCATTCTAAGAACGCCGGGTTAATCGTCGGTTAGGCTCCTGTGAGAATCCGGTCAGACCAGCGCTGCACGGTCTCAAGCCGACACGCTGGGGTGAGGCCTTCTGAGCGCGCCGTTCAATACGGAGTGCGGCAGCCGGAGCGGCTGGCCGGTCTTCCTTCCAAGGGGACGCCACCCTACGCTGCGCTGGCGAGTCCTGCGACAGAGAGCCGAACTACCATAACGGGTGGGCGGTTGGGACGATCGTTGCGGTCGGACTCCAATCCCGCGGCCGGTTCTGCTATCATCGAACGTTTCGCTTCAAGCGACCGGAAGCCCCGTATCCGCCACCGATGATCGTCCTCAGCGTTCAGAATGTCCGGAAGCACTACGGGCCCGAACCCGTGCTGGCCGGGGTGACGTGCGAGGTTCGGCCTGGCGAGCGGATTGGGTTGGTTGGTCCCAACGGCTCGGGCAAGACCACGCTGCTACGCATCCTGGCTGGAAAAGATGACCCCGACGGCGGTAGCGTGGAGCTTCACCCTACGGTCCGGCTCGGGTACCTCGAACAGCAGCCCGAAATCGTGTCCGGCCGGACCCTCTGGGACGAGGCCCGAAGCGCCCTGGACCATCTGCTCAGCGTCCAGCGCGAAGCGGTCGACGTGGCTCACGCCTTGGCCCAGGCGGCGGACGAGGCCGAACATCGTCGGCTGGCGGCCCGCTTCGATCAACTTCAGCATGACCTGCACCGCCACGACGCCTATAACCTGGACCACAAGATCGAGCGCGTCCTGGATGGACTCGGCTTTCCCAAACAGACGTTCGAGCAGCCGGTCGAGAGCCTCAGCGGCGGCGAACAGAACCGCTTGATGCTCCTGAAACTGCTCTTGGCCGAGCCCGACCTGATGCTCTTGGATGAGCCGTCCAACCATCTCGACATCCAGGCCACCCAGTGGCTCGAAGAGTTCCTGGCCGGCCATTCCGCGGCCATGATCGTAGTGAGCCACGACCGCTATTTCCTCGACAAAGTAACCAACCGCACTCTGGAGCTCTTCCGCGGCACGGTAGACAGCTACACGGGGAGTTTCTCGGCCTATTGGCAACAGAAGGCCGAACGGATCTTGGTTGAACGCCGCACGTACGAGAGGCAGCAGGAAGAAATCGCCAAGGCCCAGGAGTTTATCCGACGGCATCACTACGGCCAGAAGCATGCTCAGGCCGAGGACCGCCGCAAGAAGCTCGAACGGATCGTGCCGGTCGATCCGCCGCGCGAAATCGCCGCTCCCCCCATGGCCTTCCCGCCGGCCGAACGGAGCGGCGATATCGTGCTCCGTGCCGAGAAACTCGCAAAGACGTACGATCGGCCCCTGTTCGAGGACCTTTCCCTCGACGTGACGCGAGGCCAACGGTGGGCCATCCTCGGCCCCAATGGCTGCGGCAAGACGACGCTCCTGCGCTGCTTGTTGGGCCAGATCGAGCCCGATGCGGGTCGAGCAAGCTTAGGGCAGGGCGTTTCCGTTGGCTATTTCGACCAGCACCTGAGCGGATTGCACGACGACGCTTTGGTTGCCGACGCCGTGCGCCCGGCGCACAAGGAATTCGACGAACGGAGCCGGCGCTCGCTCCTGGCGCGGTTTGGAATCCTCGGCGATACGGCCCTTCAGAAGGTCGCCAGCCTCAGCGGCGGCGAGCGATGCCGGGCCGCCTTGGCTTGGTTGGCTGCCCAAGACGCAAACTTCCTGGTGCTCGACGAGCCGACCAACCACCTCGACCTTTGGGCCCGCGACGCCCTGGAGCGGGCCATCCGCGAGTTTGACGGCACCGTGCTTTTCGTGAGCCACGACCGATACTTCATCAACCGGGTGGCCGACCATCTGCTAGTGGCCGAACCCGGGCGATTCTGCGTCATCGAAGGGAACTACGACACGTATCTCCACTTGATCCGCAGCGGTCTCTAC
>CAZFKF010001337.1:0-2001 GCA_964518805.1 uncultured Planctomycetaceae bacterium
CCGAAGGCGATCACGAGTATTACGCCCGAGGTGCCGTGGCCGGGCGCGCCGCCGCACCGCGAGTATTTCCGCGATCCAGTGCCGATTGCCCGCGACTATGTCTTGTGCTCGCATGCCCCGGCCGATCGGGCCGGGCTGTACGTCATCGACCGCTTCGGCAACCGTGAGCTTCTGCACATGGATTCGACGTTCGGCAGCATGTGCCCCATCCCGTACCGCGTTGTCAAACCGGCCCCCGCCCTGGCGCCTGCGGCGGGCAACCAGATCTTCGCGTCCGATGCCGGCGGGAAGACCGGCCCGCATGCGGCCGGCGCTCGCAGCGAACCGGACGACGAGCCTCCCATGGGGGAACTTGTACTGGCCGACGTCTATCACGGCATCGAAGCCAGCGTTCCGCGGGGCCGCGTCAAGTACCTTCGAGTTGTGGAAGAGGTGCGCGCGGGCCTCCAGCAGCTTGCCAGCGGCGAGTATCGCAAAGACCACGACCCTTTCATGGAGTTCTACGCGGCACCGGTCGATATCGTCAGCGGACCGTTCGGCTGGCCGTCGTACGTGGCCAAGGCTTCGTGGGGGCTGGTTCCGGTCGAGCCGGACGGCTCGGCGCATTTCTACGCCCCGGCCGGCAGGACGCTCTATTTCCAGGCCCTCGACCAGGACTTCAACGAGATTCAGCGGATGCGGTCCGTGGTTCAGTTGCAGCCGGGCGAGAAGCGAAGCTGCATCGGGTGCCACGAGGACCGACGCACCGCGCCCCCTGCTAGGATGCCGATCGCCGCGACCCGCGCTCCCCATGTCCCTGGGGCGCCGCCTTGGGGCACCGCGCCCTTCTGTTACGAGAAGGCTGTTCAGCCCGTGTTCGACCGCAAGTGCGTCGCGTGCCATCATGCCGGCGACAAGAACAAGATCGATCTGGCCGGCACCCTCGACGCGAACCGCGTTCCCGCGTCCTACCGCACGTTGATCCAGCAGGGGTGGGTCCACTTTCTCGATTGCGGCTGGAACTCGGGCGGCAACGAGAAACGCGAGCCACTCACCTTCGGTACGGTGAAAAGCAAACTCTGGAAGGTGCTCGACCCACCCGGCTCGCACCACGGCGTCAAGCTCACACGCGACGAAATGCACGCCATCAAGTGCTGGACCGACATGAACTGCCCTCTATGGCCCGACTACCAGCAGAGAACCAAGCGGCCGATGATCGTCAAGGTGCAGTAGCGCCAACGGTTTGGCTCGCTGCTCGCAGAATGCCTGCCTCAGGCGGAAACCGCTCTAACGGCCGGTAGGTACGGTTGCAGGGCGTCTGGCGGTCCGTTAGGATCGCAGAACACCGATGCCGCTGTGAGACGCCGCGTCTGGCGTGCCGATCATGTACAGAGGGCACGCCGTTTCAATCGTGCGGTGCCTCGCATGCGGCTCCGAGACATTGTGAGCCTGCCATGCAGCACCGCTTTGCGCTTGTGCGCCCGTGTTCGATCGCCATTCTCTTCGTCTCCTTCGTGTACGTTCCGAGACTGCCCGCCGTGGAAATCATTGCCCATCGGGGCGCGTCGCACGATGCGCCAGAGAATACCATTGCCGCGTTTCGGCTTGGCTGGAAGCAGAGGGCAGACGCGGTCGAGCTGGATATCCAGTTGACTCGCGACGGCCAGATCGTGGTGATCCACGATCAAACCGTGGACCGCACCACCCCCACGGTCAGTTCGATCAAGCGTGCGGCGGGCAACCCCACGAACGCCACCAACGTGACCTTCACGGTCACCTTCAGCGAGTCGGTGACCGGCGTGACGAAGGACGACTTCGAAATCGTCTCCAGCGCGCTGAGCGGGGCCACGGTCATGGGGGTTGCGGGTAGCGGCACGACTTGGACCGTCACCTGCACCACGGGCACCGGCAGCGGCACCCTGCAACTGAACCTGGTCGACGACGACACGATCAAGGATACCGCCGGCGTGGCCCTGGGCGGATCGGGGACCGGCAACGGCGATTTCGCCGGCGAAGCATACA
>CAZFKF010001338.1:0-1999 GCA_964518805.1 uncultured Planctomycetaceae bacterium
ACGGTCAGGCTGCGGTAGGCCCACATCCGGCCCGAGACGCTCTTGCGCCCTTCGGTCCGCGCTTCGCTGAACACTTCGTGGATCCGCCGTGACTTCGGATCGGCCTCGTTCACGTCCGGGATCTCCGGCGGCAGCAAGAGCGTCACGCGGGTCTCGTCCGTGCCGATCGCTCCGCTAGCCAGCACCTCGCCACGCAGGTACAGCGCCAACGGATGCACCAACTCGGCCGACGCCCGGAAGATGTTCAGAAGCGTGCTCCGATCCACCGTCCAACCGCACCCGGCGAAGTAGTCCTGCTCGCGGTAGATCGGCAAGTGGTAGCCGCACTTGCCGGTGACGATCTCCGCCGCCACGCTCGTGCCGTAGCGGTTCCCCTCGACCAGCCCCGGCTCGCGCGGCGGCTGCGCCACGCCGCAGGCCGGCTCCTTCTCGCACGCGTACTTCGGATAGCACGTGACCCGCACCTTGAGCTTCGGCCGCTCGAACTCCAGCGTCTCCACCTCATCGAAGCCGATCGGTTTCCGCTCGCCGTGCTGGGCACAGTGCTTGATCTCGCCGGATGCCGGGACTTCGACCCGGTATCGCGGAAGGTGCGCGGGCAACTGTTCGTTGCGCGGCTTGCGGGGCACCCGCTTGCGACGTTTGTACGCCTTGACGACGATTTCCGCCTCTTCGACCGCCGCGGCCAGGCCCGCCGCCGCGTCCGCCGCCTCCGGCGTGTCACCGAAGTCGAGCTTCATTTGGTTCGGGTCTTCCAGGTACCGTTCGCGGCGATGCCGGAAGGCCCGCTGCATGAGTTCGTTGATCGTGAGTTGCTGCTCTTGGATCGTGCGGTTCTGCTCGGCGATCTTCTGGCTTTGCTCGGCAATCGCCCGGGCCTGTTCGACGATCAGCGTTTGGCAGGCGGTGAGGTCGTCAGGAATGAGGAGCGTTTCGTCCATGCCCCAAGGATATCCACGGACGCCAAAAGCGCAAGCCCCTCTTTTGGGATTTCGTCAAGAAACGAGGAAGGGTCTTCACACCAGGTGTTGGCGGAAGACCCTTGAAAAAGCCACTCGCTGTTAGTGAATCGCCGCCTTCGACACTCAGCCAGCCCGGCGATACCGTTTGCGACGCCGGGCCGAGGCAAGCGACACACCGTTGAGCAACAGGGCCAGTTGCGTGGCGTCGATCTGGACCGTGGCCGCATCGTGCTCGCCGCGGAGCATCTCGAAGGTCCCCGATTCCAAACGCTTGTAGAAAAGGGCCAGGCCGTCGCGGTCCCACCACATCGCCTTGATGCGGTCGCCCCGGCGGTTGACAAACAGAAACAAACTGCCGTCCAACGGATCGGCCTGAAACACGCCACGCACCAAGGCACACAGGCCATCGAAGCTTTTTCGCATATCGGTGGGGCGGGCATGCACGTAGATTCGCACGTTGGGGGCAAACGTCAGCATGGGCCGCCTCCGACGCGCTGAGCGTCCGCACGAGCCAGCGTGTCGATCACCAGCCGCAAGGCCCGCCGGTCTGAAGTCGGCACCTGCAGTTGGGTCCCGCCGGGCAGTTGCACGGCCACGTCCGCCGAACCGACCAGCCGCACGGGCCGGAAGCCGGCCGCCTCTTCCGTCCCGGTAGGCCGCTGCGTCAGCCGCTTCCGCCATTGATAGAACGAAGGCGCCGAGACGCCCTCCTTGCGGCAGAACTCCGCGACCGACTGCTGCGCCTCCTGGAACCGCGCCATCCGCCGCCGCCACTCACGCACTTTTGAGGAATCCAAAGAACCAGCCATTCGCACCTCCACTTGAAAGGGACTGGAAACCAAACCAACCCCCTCAACCTAACCGGTGCGTCAAGGATGGTTCTGGGAGGCGCACACATATGCGTGACGTCGCAAGCGGGCGGCGCCGGGAAAGCGCGTAGGACGAAGCCAAAGAACCAGCGATTCGCACCTCCACTTGAAAAGGACTGGAAACCAAACCAACCCCCTCAACCTAACCGGTGCGTCAAGGATGGTTCT
>CAZFKF010001339.1:0-1997 GCA_964518805.1 uncultured Planctomycetaceae bacterium
GCGCCAGGTACTGTCCGTGACAATCCTCTGCGTCGTGCCGTCGGCAAGCTCGATCACATCCGTCTCGGCGTCGAGCCGATGGCCGCCGTTGGGGATGTCGACCACGCGCCATGTCTTGGCCCCGTCGTCGCTCAGGGCCACGGCCCCGGCGCTCGTGCCCGGCAGTTCGCTATAGAGGCCGAGCACCAGCCGGCCGCCGGAAATCTCGCGGATCGGCGAGCTGCAATAGTAGTCCTTCGCGATTTGGCAGGGAGCGGACCAGGTGCGGCCCAGGTCGGCGGACGCAACCATCCACGTGCCCAGCCCAACGTACGGCTTGTCCGATGCGTCGCTCTTGCGGAGCGAAAAGAAGTTGCAGACCAGCCGCCCGTCTTTGAGCTGAACGATGGAAGGGTCGCGGTCGTCGTCGGGCCCGTCGTAGAGCGTCTCGGCCTTGCTCCAGGTATGGCCTTCATCGGCCGATGTGCAATAGCTGATGCGGCCGCCCTTGGGCAGTTGGGCGTTGGGCAGAGCCACGTGACCGTAGCCGGCGTAGAAGACCGCCATGAGCCGATCGTCGCTCAGGCGGCAGACGTCGGGAAACGCCTCATACCCGCCCGCCCCGGCGTCTTCGCACACAGAACCGACAGCCGATTCCGCTGCCGCGGCGGCAGTCGACGAAACCGCCGAACAGATCGCCAGGAGGAGAAGGCTCCAGGCCGTTCGGGACGAGTTGGAAACCCGTCCCACGAGATCCAACGAACGAAACCGGCGAGTCCTCATCGACGTTCTCCTCTCAGGAAGGCATTCGTGCGACTCCGACCTCAGTGGAAACTGGCCAAGGCGTTCTTTTCGTCGTCGTAGATGTCGAAGAGCTGATCGAGCCGAGCCAGCTTGAAAACGTCAAGCATGGGCGATCGCAAGCAGCAGATCTTCAGCTTTCCCCGGGCTTCGGTCAGCTTCTTGTATATCACGATGAACCCGGCCAGCGTCGTGTCGCTGAAATACTGGCAGTCATTGAGATTCAAGACCACGTGCGGGCTGGGACTGTGGGCGAAGAGGAACTCGCGGAGGGCCTGAAACTCGCCCTCTTTCAGAATCCGGCCGGGCAGGAACCGAATCACTTCGACGTGGTCGATTTCGCACTGGAGAAACCACATGGGCTTGCCGCAATGCGGGCAGGGAGTATCGGCCGCATGAGGAGCGGTTCCCAGGCCGATTTCGTTGCCGCAGGAAGGACAGCGGCCAGGTGGAGCGGAGGATGCATCGAGCGATTCACTCATCTTGGTAGTCCGTTACAACACAAATTCAAATAGCATATCCTTTCTAGTGTACCTCACCGCAGGACACATCGGCTACCAGCCCCCCCAATCGAACACCACACGCACGTCAAAGCAGGGCAGTGGAGCCCCAGCCGAGTGAGACCTTGGGAGATCCGACGCTCGGGGAGCCCGCAGACTACGCCGCGCTACCCGTAGAACCCGAACTCGTAGGCGGCCTCGTACAGGGCGACGATGTTCTCGGGCGGCACGGCGGCCTGGATATTGTGTACGTTGTTGAAGACGTAGCCCCCGCCCGGCTTCCACGCCGCCATGTTGCGGCGCACGTGCTCGCGGACGGTGTCCGGCGGGGCGGTCGGCAGGACATGTTGGGCATCGATGGCCCCGCCCCAGAACACCAGCCGGTCGCCAAAGCGGGCCTTCAACTCGGCGGGGTCCATGTTGGCGGCGCTGATTTGCACGGGGTTGAGGATATCGATTCCGTTGTCCAGCAGGTCCGGGATGTACTCGGTGCACGCGCCGCAGGTGTGGTACCAGATCTTGGCTTTGGTCCGCGAGCGAATGTACTGCACAAGCTGCTTCTGCCGCGGCTTGACGATGCGGCGGTAGAAATCGGGCCGGAACAGCGGCCCCTTCTGACCCGCCAGATCGTCGCCGATCATGATCACGTCGAGCAAGTCGCCCACCTCATCCAGGAAGCCGCGCATGAAATCGAGCCAGAATCTGAGCGTGCGATCG
>CAZFKF010001340.1:0-1994 GCA_964518805.1 uncultured Planctomycetaceae bacterium
TCCTTTACAAGGACCTGCTCATCGGGGTGACGCGGTTCTTTCGCGATCGCGAGGCCTTCGATCGATTGGAACAGGACGTGTTGCCAGCGATGCTGGCGGCGGTGCCGCCGGACGAGGAGTTTCGGGTTTGGGCGGCGGGCTGTGCGACCGGCGAGGAGGCCTATTCGCTGGCCATACTGCTCGCGGAACGGATGGACGCGATGCACCGGCGGGTGAAGGTGAAAGTCTTCGCCACGGACGTGCACCGGGCATCGCTGGATTTTGCGAGCGTTGGTGTGTACAGCGAGGCCGCCATGGCCGAAGTCAGCCCCGAGCGGATCGCCCGGCACTTCCTGCGAAGGGCCGACGGCTACCAGGTCTCGCCGGAACTGCGGCAGATGGTGGTCTTCGCTCAGCACAACATCATCCGCGACGCCCCGTTCACCAAGCTCGACTTGATCAGTTGCCGGAACTTGGTGATCTACTTCCAGCCTCCGGCCCAGAAGAAGGCCCTTTCGCTGTTTCACTTTGGCCTGAAGACCGGAGGGGTCCTGTTCCTCGGGCCAAGCGAGAGCCCAGGGGAATTGAGCGACGAGTTCGACCACATCGACGCTCACTGGCGAATCTATCGCAAACGTCGCGACATCCGTCTGCCCGCCGACCAGCGCTTGCCGCTTGCGGTCGCCGACAGTCGGCTCCGCCCGACGGGCGTCCCGCCGCTGCCGCATCCCTGCCCGATCGACATGCAGATTCTGGGCGTGTACGACGCGATCCTCGACGAGCATATGCCGCCCAGCCTTCTGGTCGACGAGAATCGTGGCCTGGTGCAGTCCTTCGGCGGGGCCAGCCGATTCCTGCGGATTCGCGACGGGCGGCTCTCGACGGACCTCCTGGACATGGTCGACACGGATCTTCGCATGGCTTTGGCCGGGGCGCTGCAGAGGGCCTCCAAAGACGCCGCCCCGATCGTTTACCGAGGGCTTCGCGTTCACCTCGACGATGGCGATCGCCTGGTGAATCTCACGGTCAAGCCGGTCCGCAATCGGCGCTCGGGCCGGATGTATGCGCTGGTCTCGATCGAGGAGTTGGCCGGGGCCGTCAGGCCCAACGCCACCGAAATCGAATTCCGGCAGGCGTCGGATGAACAACTCCAGACCCTCGAGACCGAACTCCGGTACACCAAGGAGAACCTCCAGGCGACGATCGAGGAACTGGAGACCAGCAACGAGGAACTTCAGGCGACCAACGAGGAACTGGTCGCGTCGAACGAGGAACTCCAGAGCACCAACGAAGAGCTTCACTCGGTCAACGAAGAACTCTACACGGTCAACGCCGAGTACCAAAAGAAGATCACCGAGCTGACCGAATTGAATGCGGATATGGACAGCCTCCTGTCGAGCACCGAAGTCCACACGGTATTCCTCGACCGCGACCTGGCGATCCGCAAGTTCACCCCCAAGATCGCCGAGGAGTTCAACCTGCTGCCGCAGGACGTGGGCCGGCGGATCGACAATTTCACCCACCACATTCGCTACGAGCCGCTGATGGACGAAATCCACCGCGTCCTGAAGACGGCCAGGCCGTTTGAGCACGAGGTGCAAGACCGCCACGGGCAGTGGTTCTTGTTGCGGATCCTGCCCTACCGCGCGGGGGGCAGCACCAACGGCGTCGTGCTGACCTTGATCCACATCGGCAGCCTGAAGCAGGCCGAGGCCCGCGCTCGACAGAACGAGCGGCAATTGGCCGGGATCCTTGAGAACTCTCCGACGCTCGTGTCCGTCAAGGACGCTCAGGGACGCTACATACTCATGAACCGGGCCTTCCGCAACGTCTTGGGCGTGGGCGACGCGGAAATCGCCGGCAAGACCGATTACGACCTCTTCCCGGCTGAACTGGCCGAGAGACTCGCGGCCAGCGACCGGAGCGTGTTGAAGGAGGGGACGGTCGTCAACTTGGAGAAGGTCCTGCCACATCCGGACGGTCCGCGTACCTATCTCTCCATCAAGTTCCCCATC
>CAZFKF010001341.1:0-1992 GCA_964518805.1 uncultured Planctomycetaceae bacterium
CATTCCTCTTCGAGCCCTGGCGCGGCGCTCGGGTCGGTTCCCACCGTTGCCCTATGGGCCACGAATTCGCCATCCGCTTCCGGAGGAATCACCCAGTACTCGATCTTGCGTTTCGTCATACCGTTTTTTTAAGCGTCTTCCGCACGGTCTCGATGCTGATCGCATCGACCACCTCCAACGCAACCAATTCGTCGGCTAACAGTTGCAGAGTCCATCTTCCGTAGCCGGCAGGCGGTTTGCCCAACCGCAGAGCAATCAGTTTCGCTTCTCCCTGACCGTCCAACTTCGGTGGCGTCGGCGGCGACTCTCGGACTTTCCCGTTCAAGGCCGCCTCAAAGCCCTCGGTGACCAGACGCTTTCGGAGGTTCTCGACCGTTTGAACTCGGCAGTGGTATGCTTCCCCGATCCGGACATCCGTCCAGTTCGGCCCATCGGCATCCGCCTGGAGCAGAATCTGGGCTCGGCGAACCTTCTGTGACGAACCCTTCAGCTTCTTGACAACCTCTTGGCAAACCCGACGTTCCTCGTCGGACAAACGAACGATATACTTCTTGTACATGGGATCCCTCCTTGTGGACAGGAGTATCCCATGCCAGACCGGTTTCAGCCAACCCCAGTTTCTAGACTTGAGGCGGCACTACTCTGTTTGTTGCTCGGTTGCCTGGGAGCGGCATTCTTCCTGCGACTCTTGGCGATTGGCTTCGAGTACTCTCCGGTCGTTGTCATCGGCGCGGCCGTGTGCGTTGGCGCGGCGACTACCTGGCTGTCTCGACGCTGGTCGGGAGTGGTGGTGACACGCGCCTTCGTGAAGCGATCCGCGCTCGTTCTGCTGGCCGCAGCGGGTTCGGGCTCCCTGTACGCCTTTTGGGCCCACCACCGGCTGGACTACCACTTGAGTGACGAGGATTTCCCCAGATCTTGGCCCTATCCGGACCACGGCATTCTCGCCCTCAACGAGTGGTACGACGCTCGCTATCCCGTTCGTCCCGGTTTCCTCAAGATTCACAGCGAGTTCCCCAAAGTCCGAGTCACCTTCGAAGCAACTCTGTTTGTGCTTTCCGGCGTATGCGGCTTGTGCGTCGGCGCATTCGTGCCGCCAAGGAGGCGGGATTCCGGTTGATCACCAACGAAACGCCTCGACCATAGGGTGGGCCAAGCGGAGCGCCGGCCCACCAACACTGGAGCGTGAAACGATTCCCATGGTGGGCCCGCGCTTCGCTTGGCCCACCCTACGAACTACGAACCTGCGACCCGGATTCTCCTCGACCCGCTGCCGGTCTGGCGTCACGGGTTCTTCTGCGGCGACTTGCCTTTCGCGTCGTGCTTTAGCGCCGCGTATTGGCGGGCCAGTTCGGTCACGGCATCCGGGTGGTCGTCGACGTAGAGTTCCAGCCAGTAGCCGCTCACGCCCTTCTTGCACACGCGGATGCCTGCGGCCAGGCGCCCGCGGTGGTCGCCGCCGGCGCGGTCGGCGGCCACTAGGGCGGCCATTAGACGGTCGGCGAGGCTGCCGGCGGTTTCTTCATAGCCCTGGCCCATGGCCACCACCACGTCACGGCCCGTGAGCGTGTTGCCCTGGCATGCGTAGTAGCGTCCGGCCATGGCGCCCCAATAGACTCCCGACGGGTCGGCGTTGCTGGGGTTGCGGGTCACGGCCCGGCCTTGCATGTCGATGACGGCCAGTTGCCGTTTCTCGCGGTTTGCGTCGCCGCGCAGGAGTTCGGCAAGCACGTCCTCGGGCGGTTTGCCTTGGGCCAACAGGCCGAGCGCCTGCTCGCCCCACGGCGGATTGTGCCAGTGCTGCGTGCAGAAGGCCCCCACCCCGGCCCTGGCGTACGGCACGACCCTGCCGACCGCCGGAAACTTGCTGGCCACGGCCGCCCCGCACTCGCCGGTCGCAGGGTCGGCGGCCACGATCGAAAACGTGCCCGTGACGCCGTAGAACCAATCGATGCCGATCCGGGCCACGTGCAGCCCGTCGCGAGCATGAAA
>CAZFKF010001342.1:0-1991 GCA_964518805.1 uncultured Planctomycetaceae bacterium
TATGGTCTTGCAGTTTTCTTTGCAGGTGTTTTTATTTTTGGTTTACTGCAATTTCGAATTGCTGCGGGGCGAGGACTACGACTTGGAGTTGGGCACTTACTTGGACCGTAACCGATACAGCCGGGAGTTCATCGAGCACTATCTCATTCCGATGGGCGCCGCCATCTGGTCGGCGCCGCCGGAGCGGTTCCGGCAGTTCCCGGCGCGATTCATCGTGGACTTCTTCAACAACCATGGGCTTCTGACGGTGCGCGGGCACCCCCAATGGAAAACCGTTGAAGGCGGGGCTCAACGGTATG
Organism: uncultured Planctomycetaceae bacterium; assembly: GCA_964518805.1. Lineage (GTDB taxonomy): Bacteria > Planctomycetota > Planctomycetia > Pirellulales > Thermoguttaceae > CALFBP01. The sequence goes on from CAZFKF010001342.1 coordinate 300, forward strand.
TCGAAGCCTTGACTCGTCCCTTTGCCAGTCGGATTCGCCTGAATTGCCCCGTCGTCGCGGTGCGGCGCTTCCCGGATCGTGTCGCGGTGACGTGGCAGCATGGTGGCCCCGAGGATTTCGACGCGGTCGTCTTGGCAGCGCACTCGGACCAGTCGCTGGCCATGCTCGCCGACGCCAGCCAGGCGGAGCGGGAGGTTCTGGGGGCGTTTGCCTACCAGCGGAACGACACGGTCTTGCATGTGGACTGCTCCCTCTTGCCCCGATGCCCGCGTGCCTGGGCGTCCTGGAACTACCGCATCCCACGGGAAGAAGGGCAACCCGTGGTGCTGACCTACAATCTCAACCGGCTCCAGGGGCACGTTTCGCCGGATCCGATCTGCATCACGCTGAACGGCACGCACTGGCTTGACGAGAAGAAGATCGTGCGCCGGATTGAATACCATCACCCGGTCTACAGCCGCGAGGCGCTGGCGGCCCAGAAACGGTTCCACGAGATCAACGGCAAGAATCGCACCTACTTCTGCGGCGCGTATTGGGGACACGGCTTTCACGAGGATGGGGTCAACAGCGCCTTGGGTGTAGGCCAGTGTTTCGGCAAGAAGTTGGGATCATGGAAAGCTGCCTCTACGAAGGGTATCTCCAGCACCGGCGGCTGAGCCCCGCGGAGCATCGATTCCGCTACAAGCTCTACCTGCTGTATCTGGACCTTGACGAACTGCCGGCCGTGCTGGGCGGCGGTTACGGGCTGCATCGCGCCACGTTCTCTCCAGCGTCATTCCTTCGCAGGGACCATGTCGGCGATGCCGGTGTCCCCCTCGCCGACGCCATCCGGAATCTGGTCGAAGAGCGGACCGGTTGGCGGCCGACCGGGCCCATCCGCCTGCTCACCCTGTTGCGAAACTGGGGCTATTACTTCTGTCCGCTGAGTCTGTACTACTGCTTTGGCGGCGCCAGACAAACGGTCGACGCGGTCGTCGCCGAAGTCACCAACACGCCTTGGCAAGAACGGCACTGGTACGTCCTCTGGAAAGGCAACCGCATGGGCGAGCCGCCGGAACTGCGGTTCCGACACCCCAAGGGCTTTCACGTGTCGCCCTTTATGGATATGGACATGTGTTATGAATGGCACCTGCGCATCCCGGGCGAAACGTTGAGCACCTCTATCGTGAATCAGCGAGGAGATGAACGTCTGTTCGACGTTAGCTTGGTGCTGAATCGCCGGGAGCTGAGTCGCTGGTCCATGCGTCGGGCACTGGTACGTCATCCCTGGATGACGGGACGGGTAACCCAGGCCATCTACTGGCAGGCCCTCCGACTGTGGCGCAAGAAGTGCCCGTTCCACCCCCATCCCAAGGACAGCCAGCCACCTAAGGCGGACCAACCATGAGTGAAGCCTCCTCACACAGCGTCGCGCGGTCCAAGGGCAACGAGGGCTACCTCGACCGGATGCTCCGGCGCGACGTGTGGGGCCGGCTGGAGAACCTCGATCATGGACGGCTCCTGATTGACGACGGCGGAATCGCCAGGAATTCGGACGCTGCGGGGAGGGCTCTCTGACGGCCAACATCGAGATCCGCGATCGTCGCTTCTACCGCCACTTGGTTTTCGGCGGGAGCCTTGGCGCAGCGGAGGGGTATATTCGCGGGTACTGGACTTGCGACAACCTCGTCGACCTTGTCCGGATTTTCTGCC
>CAZFKF010001343.1:0-1991 GCA_964518805.1 uncultured Planctomycetaceae bacterium
GGTCCACGGCCGCCGGCCCGGCGGCAGTCAACTCTAGCGCGCCGTGGGAGGATTCGTGGGGCGGGGCGGGACGCTCTACGTGTCCGATTGGCAGTTGCAGATCGTCGAAATCGCCTTCCCCGAGTTCAGCGATCCCGCCAAGCGGGCCAAGGGTGACGTGCAGACCGTTCACGCCGAAGTCGTCGACGAAGGCCTGATTCGCCGCCTGGGGACGACGCTGGAACTGCGGTTCGACAAGCGGGCGTGGTATCCGGCGGCTTTCAAGGATTCGGTTGCGATCCCTTATCTCCGCGGTCGCTTCAGCACTCTCGACGGCCGCACGGTGTCCGGCGAACTCCTGGTGAGACTCCCGTTCGAGAACGGCAACGTCATCTTCACGTCGTTTCACAACGAGCAACAGAACAATCAGACGGAGCAGGAATTACTGCGCTACCTGGTGTTCGCCACAGTCACGGCCAGGGAAGAGGCCAACGTGCGGCGGACCATGGTTCGCGGCGGGTTCTCGCCCCGGGCGAGGAGTCTCTTGAGCGCTTCCGCCGACAGCCAGCCGGTCACCCAGGAGTTCGAGTGCCGGCGGGCCGGTCCGCTGCAATTCGTCCTTGGCTTTGAGCAACCGGGGGCACGGCTGCGTTTGAGCGTAACCGGTCCCGGTGGTGTCAAGCAGGAGCAAGAAGGATCCAGCACGTTCCGCATCGACATTCCCGAAGCCCAACCCGGCCCATGGCGTTACACGATCACGCCGCTGGAGGTGCCGTTCGCGAATTATCCCTTCACGCTGACCATTGGCGAAAAGAAACCGTAAGCAATCCACGCGGAACCCGCTGTCTCTCCTCTCGCGTTCGGGCAATACTCCGGCCCCCCTGCTTTCCCCACAGCCTTACCAGCGCCGGGCCGCAGTGTCGAGCACGAAGAGCACCGCCGCTGCGGCAAGAAAGTAGTGGTGAAGGGGCAGCGGAGGCAAGGCGCCGGGCGAGGAGACCTGCCATACGGCCTCGGGTTTGGGTTCGAAGACACCTCCCGTAGTCGACGCGATATGCCGAAGCATGTCCCGGTCTGTCGGACGCACGCGGAACTCGTCGGGATACCAGCGAGTCGCTGCCTCAGGCGACTGCGCGGCAGAAGCCAAGGACGTCTGATCCACTGGGTCCGGCTGAAGGACGCCGCGCACCACGTGCATCCAGAACCGGCCGAAACCGGGCCACGTCAGCCAGGCCGCGGCCCAGCGATCTTCCACATCGGACGTGAACGCCACCGACGTGCCTTTTCCCGAGCGAAACCAGGCAAGCAGCGGATCGCCTGTGGCCGCGGTGAGCACGACGCGGGCCTCGGGCTTCGCACGCGTTTCGGTGTAGCCCAGAAGCGTCGGGGCCGCACTCAGATCACATCGGTCCAGCGAAGAGGACTCCTGGCACTTCCTGGGCCGGGCATAGAACGGCTCCTCGCGAATTCCCGAGCGGGTGGCGCTGGCCGTTTCCAGGGCGAAGACGCTGGGCACGGAGTTCGGACGGTCGCACGCGTAGTAACGCCCCTTGCCAATGCGGGCTAGGTCCTGCAGTAGTGGGCGCGAGACTTCTTTGCCCAAGGCCACCGTGGAGATCGTCATCCCGTCGCGCACGATTCGTTCGGCGAGGGCCTCGAAATCGGCAGGATGCGAGATGCCGTCGGTCAGGACGATTATGTGTTTCTGCGATGCGAATGCCTCGCGCAAGGCCAGATGCGCCTTCTGGAGTGCCGGGCCCGTGTCGGTCCGCCCGCCCGCCGTGATCGACGCAATCTGCTTGAGCACCTTCGACTTGTCGCCTACCGCTTCGATCGGGCTGACCCAGCGGCTCTCTTCATCGAAGGCCAGCACGCCGAGTTGGTCTTCCGGTTGGAGCAGTTCCACTGCGCGGCGCATCGCCTCGCGTGCCAGATCAATCGCCCCGCCTTCCTCCATGGAAAGCGATCGGGCTACCATCAGCACGAGCGCCAGGCCAGGCCGAGGCGTTTGG
>CAZFKF010001344.1:0-1991 GCA_964518805.1 uncultured Planctomycetaceae bacterium
ACCTACAACCAGAACGGACGCGGGGCCATCGGCGAATCGTGCGTCACGGCCTACGTTCTGCGATGGATCGACAGCCTCATGCGTCTGGAAGGCGACATGCGGTACGGCGATCTGCTCGAACGAACCGTCTACAACGCCCTGTTCGCCGCCAATTCGCCCGACGGACGCTGGATACGCTACTTCACCCCATTCACCGGCAACCGCGAATACGACACCCGCGACTTCTTCTGCTGCTGCGGGAACTATCGCCGGGCGGTGGCCGAGTTGCCCGCGAAGGTGTACTACCGCACCAAGGAGGGCGGGATCGCGTTGAATCTCTTCACCGATTCCAGGAAGGCGTTCGACGTGCAAGGGCAGAACGTCGCGATCCGGCAGGAAACCGCGTACCCCAACGACGGCCAAGTGAAGCTGACGTTCTCACTCGCGAAGCCGCTGGCCTTCGCGTTTCAATTCCGCACGCCGCGGTGGTGCGAAAAGGTGTCGCTCCGCGTAAACGACGAAGCCCCGGTGACAATCGACCCGCTGGCTCAGAAGCTTGGGTGCTACGTGCTTCGTCGCACTTGGAAGGACGGCGACGTGGTGAAGATCTCGATGCCGATGGAGTGGCGGTTCGTGCGGGGAAGGGCCGTGCAGGACGGCCGCGTGGTGCTCTTGCGCGGCCCGGTCGTGTATTGCGTCGGAAGGGACCAGAACGCCGCACTGCTGGCCAAGTGCCCTGAGCCGCGGAACCTCGTCGTCGACCCGACCACCATCGCCGAACCCGTGAGAGACGACTCAATCCGTCCGAACGGTCGAAAAGCCGTCGCCAAGGCGTGGCTGAAGCGGGATTGCGCGGGTGAGAAGGTCGACGTCACCTTGACGGAGTTCATCGACCCCAGCGGCCAGGACGTATACATCTGCGTGCCGGATCTCGGCAAGACGGCGCCCGTGCGATTGACGGACGACGAGATCGTTTCGTGGCCGAACGAGTACGTCAACGCGCACGTGCTGAAGGCATTGTACGGTCCCAAGGCGACGGGCGACCTCGAAGCGATGTTCGAGATCCGAGGGGACATCGTCGCGGACCTGGCGGCGGACTACGTCAACCCGGGCGGCAAGTCGGGTGTGAAGGCCGAGTTTGCTGATGCCACCGGCGGACGTTGGATGCTCTGCAACTGCAAGAACCGCGGGCTGCTGTCCACGGACGCGCCCGCCAATGTGAAGCCCTTGAACTCGCAGTTCAAGGCGTTCGGCTCGCCGTTGGGCTACGCCTACGGACTGGAAGGCCAGGGCGATCAGCTCGGCTTCGTCTCGGACTATGCCCCGAGCGGCCGCCAGGAGGACGCCTGGCGCGAGCACTACACCGAAGGGATGTTCGACCCGGTGATTTCCGCCAGCGAGCGGAAGACCTTCCTCTACACGCACCCGATTGCCGACACGACGCGCTACAACGTCTTCCGATGGACTCCTTCTGCAGACGTGCAGAAGAAGGAGGTGACCTTGTGCGGCACGCTGTTCTCGAATCTGGGCGACGGCGTGGAACTCCGCGTCATTCGTTGGCACGATGACGCACGGCACGATGTCCTCGCCGCGGTCAACACCAGGGACCTCCGTGCGGGGAAATGCGGCACCCGCGAATTCGTTCTCCGCCTATCGGCCGGCCAGATCGGCCGACACGTCGACTTCGTCCTGCACAACGCCGGCACGCATGTCAGCGACGCCACCGCGTTGAGAATTCGCGCGTACACCAACGTGAAAAGGCCCGCGGCCCAGAGCGACGTGACCGAGAAGGTGAAAGCCAGGTTCCGAAACCGCCTGCTCACGCCGCTCGGCGCGTACGACGGGCTGTTCGGCGATGGATCGCCCGGCGGCGAGAATACGTTGAAGGTCAAGCTCCACTACTGGCGGGACGGCCTGGTGAAATACCTCGAGTTTCCCAAGGACGCGGCTTTGGAATTACCTGAGAAGTAGCTTGTCCCGGCGTATTGGACGCGCTTCGGTGTAGGGCTGTT
>CAZFKF010001345.1:0-1990 GCA_964518805.1 uncultured Planctomycetaceae bacterium
GCCAGCATGGGCTTGTGGAACCGCTGGCGCAGGGCGTTGAACGAATCGATGAGCTTGGCCAGTTCGGGCCGGGTCCAGCAGTACGGATGGCAGTTCAGAACGTCGCACAGGGGGGCGTAGGTGGCGATGTTCTCGCCGATCATCGTGCCCACGGTGATCGGCTGCTGAGCCCCGGATTCGCGGACCGCCGCGGCCGCGGCCGCGAGGAACTGGTACTCCTTGGCGTTGACCGGGTCGGTGGTGTTGAAGGCCTGCGGCTCGTTGCAGAGGTCCCACACCAGGACCCTGGGGTCGCGGGCCAGCGGCTTGACCAGCCGGCGAACGTAGTCGAGTTTCGGCCCCCAATCGCTTCGCAGCAGGTCTTCGGTGTACGTGCCGCCGTAGTCCCAGCGGTTGTCGTGCCAGCGGTTGAAAAGGCAGGGCATGACCTTGATTCCGGCCGCGTCGAGCGCGGCCACGGCGTCGAAGAAGTGCTTCTCGATCCGCTCCGGATCGGCCATCCAGGCCGTGAACTCGATCCACAGCCGGATGCAGTTGGCATGGACCTTGCGCGCCATGGCCACCTCTTCGCGGAAACGGTCGGGATGATACTCCCACCAGGCCTGCTCGATCCTCGCGCCCCAGGACGGGATGATGTTGAAACCCCGCAGCCAACCGTAACTGTCGTAACGATGCAGCGTGGGGACGCGGGCGGTTGTTGCCGCGGGCGATGGCTCGGCCGCAGACAGCCTCGCGCAGGCCGCCCCAGCCGCCGCGGCGCCGGCCAGCCGAAACAAGTCGCGTCGCGAAGAGCGTCCTGCGACAGAAGCGAAACGGGATTGGCTTTCGTGGAAGGTCATGGGAGGCTCCATCATTGAGGCTATGAACGCAAGACGATTGGCACGTCCATTCTCAGAAGCAGATCCAAGACAAGACGGGCATGGTTTGGGGACGGGTCGGAGACCCATCCTACGGGGTTCGTAAGCGGCTTCTCAGGATCTCGGCAGCAGGCTGTCGCCGACTTCGGCGATCCAGCGGCGGGTCCATTCCACGGATTCCAGGCCCAGGTCGCAGCAGGTGTTGCCGAGGAAGATGATCCCTTCCAGGCGTCCCTGCTGGAGCCAGCGGAGGGCCTGATCGCATTGGCGCTTCATCCGCTCCAGCGGCATGGGGGCCTTGGCGCCGTAGTCCCAGAGGTAGCAGCCCAACAGCTTGCCGTGCTTGGGGGCCAGGCGTTCCAGGCGCTCGAAGTTGGCCGGCAAGTCTTTCAAATCCTTGGAATTCCAGGTCCAGAGCGTGATTTTGTCGCAGTGTTCCAGGTGCTTATGGACCGGGAGCCCCAACTGGTGCGTGTAGAGCACGACGTACAGGTCGCGTTTGCGCGAGTCGATGACCAGTTGGCCGCGCAACTCCTTGAGCTGCTGCGGCGAAAGCGTGCCGGAGCCGTCCTCGCGGAAGAAATCGTCCATGATGAAGCCGACGATGTTGGGAAAACGGCGGGCCAGTTCGAGCGCCTTAGCACGCTCCTCGCCGGCGCTGAGGCCTCCGGACCCAACCAGCGACCAGAGCACGCGTTTCAACGGGCGGAAGGGAATCGCCCACTGCTCGAAAAGCTCCAAGGGCGGATTCCCGTCGGCGCGGATGAACAGCAGATTGGGCACACCGAGGTAGAACGCGGCCTCGGCAGGAGTCATGCGCGACGGCTTGGGCAGCCCCCAGACCTTGTCATCGCCGCCGGCGTAGACCGTGAAAATCCACAGCTTGTCGCGGACCGTGCCCCGGGCGTCTTCGCGTGGCGACGGCGCGCTATCGGCCGCCCGGGCCGTTGCCGCCGCGCCCGTTGCCGCCGCGCCCGTCGCTGCCGCTGCTGCTAAGAAGTGTCGTCGAGTGCATTGCATGCTATACGTCCTCCCAATACCAGACGGCCACCACGCCGTGCCCTCTCAGGTTCGCTTGTCGCCCTTGTTATGGGCGGGGTCCTGACGCCTGTCAACCGCAAACCCGTCTTCTG